>CASGAK010000205.1 GCA_949299435.1 uncultured bacterium | reverse complement strand
TGAACCCGCTAAAACGGATTAAACTCCTCACCATTCTACAGATAAAAAAGATGATAACAGAAGTCATCATCTTTTTTATTTGCCGAAAGCGGGACTTGAACCCGCACAGATTTCTCCATACGCACCTGAAACGTACGTGTCTACCATTCCACCACTTCGGCATAATCTAAATATTAAATTTTAACAGTATATTAACTTATTTACCATAAAAAATAAAAAAAATCTATATCCTCAAAAAAAAGACCGATTTGATCGGTCTTTTTTAGTTGTTTATTTTTTTAATCATCGACTCCGGTTGTAGAAAGTGAGCCATCATTAGTATTAGCATAGTATTGATCTTTTGGCATCGTTTCGTCCATCAATAAACTCAAATATAGTAATTTATTAGCGGTTGCCAGATCCAAATCCATGAATTCACCTCCTGCGGTTACATCTGATGCTGAAACTATTTTTACATTAGTATTGATTTCAACATCACCGTATTTGATATGAACCGGAACAACATCACCGACTTTTAATGTTTTGTTGTGACTTAGTAGGACACCTCCTCTTGATATATTCAAGATACCATCAACTGTTGGTTCAGATTCAAATACTACAGGGTTTGGGTTTCCGTCTATATCAAATCTCATGTATTGACGTTTATCGATTACTGAAATGTTGTCACTTATTTCTTTTTTCCATGTACGTTTTGCATCGTCCATAGTTGGTCCATCATCATCATCATCGTCGTCGTCATCACCTGGATTTGGTGGATCTGGTCCGTCATCATCGTCATCATCATCGTCGTCATCACCTGGAACTGGCGGATCTGGCCCGTCATCGTCGTCATCATCTCCAGGTTCAGGAACTACCAAATCATCAGCTGGTTCTTTGTCAGGATCGTAAGTTGGGTCATCTTTTTGTCCGCTTCCGTTAGATCCTTCATCAGGTTCGCCATCACCATCAATATCTGCATAATAATAAATACGTTCTACAGGATTTCTATCTATTTCAGTAACATCATCAGGTCTTACGGCTTTACCTCTTATTGATACAGGTGTATCAGGGTCGCCTGCATTTACTAAAGTATTTGTATGATCATCTTTCGTTACTTGAGATAGCCCGTTACCTCTGTGTTTACCCATATTGAAGTAGTATCCGCCAATATATGCGTTATCAGCAGTAACTGTGACATCTTGGTCAAGTCCCGGGTGACTTGTAGAGCCTTTACCGTTTATAGTACCGTTTTTAACAACAATAGTTGAGTTTGGTACCAAATTTGGATTTTCAACAGTGCCTAAATCAAGAGCTTTAATTGTTGCTCTTTCAGGGACAATACCGTCGTATGTTCCGTAGTAATCACCGGTTTCTGCGTATCTGGAAGGAGCACCGCCTAAGTTTTCGATGTAGATTTCAGTGCCTCTGTTAACTACATTTACTTCATTTTGAGCGGTAATATCTCTAATATAAGTATTTCCAGAGAATTCTGCATTAACAGTACCTGTTCTTGAAGCTATAGTACAAACATTTGTATCATTTTTAGTACCATCGGCATTGTCAAGTCCTTTGATATCAATATTTCCGATTGCTAAGAATTCAACACCGTCACCGGTATGTATAGGAGTTTCATACAAATCATGCGGAGCAGAAGCATCATCATTTTCATTAGCAATATCAACGTTAGCTCCTGTTTGTATAAATGTAATTTTATTATCTGTTTTCCCGATATCACCACTTGCTATGACTGAAATTCCGCTGCCTTTAATATTTGGAGTTATGGAATTATCATCAGCACTGTTGATAATATCATAAGCTGTAGCACCTTTATTGACTTTGTCATCAGCAAGTAATATAACACGTCCGTCAGAGTCAATTTTATTAATGTGCATGTCTTTATCTAAACTTGCCATATTTATTAATGCACCAGTGCCATGGCTGTCAGCTGTTATTCTACCGTCAATTTCAGTGTTTATTGATTTAGTTAAATCTCTTTCACCGGGGCCTACACCTGTACATACTCCGCCGTCACAAAGTCCTAAATCTTCACCAATAGAACCGTTTAGTGCGTTAATATTTAAATCAGCATTGTCTGTTGTTCTAATTAGTGTAGAAGCAACTCCGTAGTTTAAAAGATTACCGTCTTGAACTTTAATATTAACATCAGCATCAGAGGTAATATTAAAATCATTTGAGTCATGTCCAATGACCATATCTGAATCTAAGTTAGTAAAGTTGACTTTACCTGCTGTATTTTTATGAGTTACATGACCTTGTATATGCATACCACCAGCACCAGTGTTAGTCACATTTAACTCAGTACCTTTAGAATTAATATTTCCAGTGGTAGAAACTAGCATTTTACCATTAGAGTTTGTAATTATTGCTTTACCAGCATTGTTATTAATTGTACCATCTACTGTGAAACCGCCAGCACCGCTGTTTGTCATATTCAAAATGCTTCCGTCAGAAATGACAGATCCGCTTGTAGTAACATGAAGACCGCCTTTTGTGTTGGAAATAAGTGTAGTACCACTTGCATTTGTGTTTTTAACAGTCCCTTTGATGTTTAATCCGTTGTCTCCGGAATTGCTAATTTCTAATGTCCCATTAGAATTTGAAGTAACACTTCCGTTTATATCAAATTTATTATTTTGGTTAACTAAAAGAGCATCACCAGCATTATTAATAACTTGACCATCAACAATAAACCCGTCTTCACCATCGTTAGTCATAGTCAATGAAGTCCCGTCGTTAGTAACTTTACCGTCAGTTAAGATATTAAGTCCACCTGCTGTATTTGAGATATCAGCAATACCTTTATTGTTGGCAACTAAACCTTTGATATTTAATCCATTAGTGCCATTGTTTGTAATATTAAGCTGGTTGCCAGCACCAGTCACAGTACCGTTGATATCAAAAGTATTTGTATTGTTAACTAATTCAGCAATACCATTGTTATTAGTAACAGCTCCATCAATAATGAAACCATCTTCACCATCGTTAGTCATAGTTAATGAAGTGCCGTCGTTAATAACTTGTCCATCAGTTAAGACGTTAAGTCCTCCAGCTGTATTTGAGATATTAGCGGTACCTTTATTGTTATCAACAAGTCCAGCAATATTAAGGCCATTGGTGCCGCTGTTTGAAATATTAAGTTCATCACCAGCACCAGTTACAGTGCCGTTGATATCAAATTTGTTAGCTTGATTGACTAAATCAGCTACACCTGAATTATTAGTTACGTTACCGTCAATTACAAATCCGTCAGTACCTGTATTTGTCATATTTAAATTAGTACCGTTAGATGTCACATTTCCGCCTGCGGTTACAAAAAGTCCACCAGATTGTGTGTTTGTGATATTAGTAACACCAGTGTTATTGGTAACATCTCCACCAATCTGAATTCCTGTGGTTCCGCTTGCGGTTGTCTCTGTAATTGTTAAATTACCATCATTTATCACAGTACCATCAATTACAATACCAGTGTCAGCATCTTGACCTTTTATTATCATCTCACCTTTGTTTTTCAAAAGTCCAGTAGATGTGACATTTATTCCACCGGCTTTGTTTGTGACACTCAAAGTTCCGTTAGGGTTTGAAACTTCTCCTGCGATCGTTATACCTTCACTGCCTGTATTAGTAATTGTTGTATCACTTTTTGAAGCAAAATTTCTTACTTTAGCTCCTTCACCAATATTTGTACCGACATTTGAAGTAATAACAATTTTACCGTTGCTATTTGCAAAGCCGTTAGCAGTATTCATATTATCAGCATTTACTAAAGAGGTAAATAATGTATCAGCAGCCTCTTTATTTTGGAATACTTCTGTATTACCGCCAACTCCTGCAAGTAATATACTTCCGTTTCCAAAATTTACGTTACCGCCGCTAAATTCAGCATTTTCTCTTGCTAAAATACGACCATCTATTGTTATATTGCCGTTACCAAGTACTACAGCGTTAGGATCCCATTCTTTTGTGATTTCTGTAGCCAGCGATGTTCCGTATTTTGAATCTCTGTTTGCTACAGGTACACCTGATTTCAAATTGTTGAAAGATTCTTTGGTTGGTGTAAGCACCTGTAATGATCCAACATTTAATACCCCGCTAGAGCCTACGACCATGCCGTTTGGTGATATAAATACCAAGTTACCGTCTTGTTTAATATTTCCTCCGATATCTTTTATGGCATTTACAATACCGTTAATTTCGGCACGATTGTTGATGAAGTTTACAAAGGTATCAACGTCCCAATAGCCTGATGTCGTATGAGTTCCTTCTTGCTTTTGATAGTATGCTTGGAAGATGAAGTTTAAAATATCACCTTGGCTTAGTTGTAAGTCTTGAAATTCTTTAAAACCTACTTTTCCGTTCCAAGCATCAGGTCTTATTTCATAGCTGCCTGTCGTTGGGTGTTTGTCAATAGCAACATCATTACCATCAGTAATATTTGAGGCATTTGCCTGATTCATAAAAGATTGTTGAAGAACTAATACTGAGCATAGTATCAGTGGAACTAATCTTTTTTTGTCGGTTTGTGATTTTCTCATACTCAACCTCTTATCTATATTTAGCACATTAACACTCGCGTTTTATTTTCTATAAATATATAAACGTATTTTGATATGTCAAACTTGAGCATTTTCATATAAAAATTTACAAACCTTAATATTTTTGTTTGTTTAATTTTGCTAAGGGGCATGTAAATCTTATATATAATAGAATATTATTCCCTATATATCTAAAAAATATACAATATATACAAATGTTACAAAATGTAAAGACAAATTTAGTGTCTGAAATGCAGTAATATCAATAATTTATAAAAATAGTTCAAAAATGGTGTTAAACTTTATGCAATTATTAGCCGAAAAAAAACTTTATAAAAATATAGAGAAGTATAAAAATGCACTTTTTGCAATTGTAAAAGGAGCAGAAAGGACTTATTATGTGTGCTATAGAGTTTAATTCTCAGAAGTATTTAAAAGAAAATTGGGATAGCTTACCGAAAGAGGTACAAGCTAAATGTGAAAGTGACCCTATATTTGCAGAAATTGTAGGAAAAAGTTTAGCTTCTGGCGGACGACCATCTGATATGTCAGTTTTACTAGCAGGTTCAAAAGAAAAATCTCCAACTGCTCCACTAACAGGTTTAGAATTGGAAAAAGCGGGAACTTATACACCGAATACTGGAGTTATCACAGCGAAGGACGCAAAAGGTGATATAAATGCTCTAAAGCCAAAATATGATATAGCTGATTTAGAAAACAAAGATATAAGAAAAGTAGCACAGGCTCAATGGAAAGAATATTTCATTGCAAGAGCCCAAGAAAATCCTGATGAAGCTCGAAGCGATATGGTTCAAGTCTTTTATCGTAAAGAAGTTGCTCAAATAAAAGCAGGCATGGAAAAGATGCTGAAAGATTCAAAACAAAGCAGAGTTTTAAAAGCTAAATATCTTTCAGAAGGATACACAACTGCAGACGGAAAAACGCAGACTTATGCAAGTGAGAAAGAGAAAACCGAATATGAAAATAGGATAAAAGAGCTCACAGCAGAGTATAAAAATGAAAAAGGTAATGCAAAAGCGATAAGAGATTATAATGCACTATTCAGAGAGCCCGGGAAAAATGACCCGATAGATGAAGGTGGAAGAATATCCCCCTCTCAATTAGATGCCTTGGTAAAATTAAAAGCACTGGATTCTGTCGAAATTGACGGTGATCGTCTTGATAAAATGGCAGTTAGTGCGATTGTTGACTATAAATTTAATGAAGGCTTACGTAAATCAGCAGAAATTCAGGATCAGATTGATAAGCTGAAACGTGAGAATTTGACACCGAAAGCGAAAAAATTACAAGATGAAGCTATAAAAAAAGATAATGAATATGCAAAGCAAATAGCTACATTGCTTTTAGAAGCTGAAAATGAGGAATCCATAGCATTTGCAAAAGATGCAGCTGCAAAAAATAAAGAAATGGAAGCTGAAGTCGCTAAATTGAAAAGATTAGGAGCGATGGAAGATGCTGAAGCATTAGAGCAGCAGCGTGTTAAATATAAACAAGACTCAGAAGCAAAGCACAGAACTTTATTAGACCAAACAAAACTTGCAGAGGCAGAAAAACTTGATAAAGAGCGTGCAGATGCTCGTGAAGTTGCTGGAAAAGCTGTATATGAGGCTTTAGATCAAAAAACAAAAGACAAAATTATTAAATTAGAAGGAAAAAGACAAGAAGCAGTTCAAAAAGGAAAAGAATCTGCTCTAGAATTAACCTCTAAAAATATAGAAAATTTAGCTGAGCTTTTTGCAGAAGTACAAATAGATACACAAGAAGCTGAAGCAAAATATAATAATACCGTTGTTCATTGGGATAAAGATCCTTCTATAAACGAAAAAGATGGAAAAAGACATACCTATTTGAATAATGCTATAAGAGAAATTGTACAGGACAATCCTGACATATTTGCACGTGAGCCGAAAGAGGGTGAAACTGCTGATTTTACTGTCGATGGTAAAAGCTATAAATTTGACAGTGATAAGTACAAAGAATATATGCTAAGATTATCAAATGATAATCAACTAGATAATGAAGATGCGAATGATGCCGGTAATAGAGCTGATTTCTTGGCTAATATCAAAGAACGTAAAGAGTTTGTTGATGCAAAAGAAGGACATTCAGTAAAAGCTTCATTCAAAGACAGAAGATTGGCAGGTAAATGCTATGATATCGCAGGTATAGACATCGAACGTGACAGAACAATTCTTAAACGTCTCGGACATACTGCATTAGGCGGACTCAAAGGTGCAGCTGCAGGTGGAGCTGTAACTATGTTAGCTGAGTATTTGAGTACTACAAAGATTGTAGAATCTAAATTCTTCAAACTTGTTGAATATTCAGGTTCTGTGCCATTTTCTAAGGTCGTACACTACAGTGGCGATCAAGATGTAACTTTGACAGGTAAATATAAAGGTACATACCATGT
>CASGAK010000204.1 GCA_949299435.1 uncultured bacterium | reverse complement strand
GCTTATTAAGGAGAGGTTATGGAAAACAAAATTGTCAAACTGAATAATGATATTGAATTTTTTTATAAAAGAAATCTTGATACACCAAGAGTAGCATTATGTCTTAACTTTGCTTTGCCGGAGTTTAGCACTGAGCCCGGTGTAAATTCTCTTATGGCAAGATTGCTGTTTAAGGGTACCAAAACACGCTCAGCTGAGATGATTGCTGAAGAGTTTGATAAAAACGGTATTGACTTTACCGTGGAAATGAAACAGGATTATTTAAGATTTCGTTTTTTATGTTTGAATGAAGATTTTGAAAAAGCTGTTGAATTGACATCAGATTTAGTTAAAAATTCGACATTTGAATTGTTTGATACTGAAGTTGCAAAGTTAAAAGGTGAAATTGTTGCAGAGCTGGATTCTCCAAGGGGGAAAGCTCTTGATAATTATTGCAGGACTATATTTAAAAACCATTATTACGGTTATACAAATACTAAAGTTTTAGAAAATTTAGAAAATATCAAAAAAGAGCAAGTTGAAAGAGCATATCAAGATATTTTAGAAAATGGTAAAAAAGTACTCTCTTTTGTCGGGGATATGGATTTTGACAGGGTTGAAAAAACTGTCAATGAAAACTTTGGAGATTTACCGAAGGGACTTGATAAAAATAATTGTACTTCACCACAAATTTTAGAAAGCAAAAAAGAAGTAGAAATAATTAAACCTGATGCAAATCAAGCTCATATAATAAAAGGTTGGCGTGTAGAGTCTTTCGCTAGTGAAGATTATCCTGCTTTGATATTGTTGAATATAATTTTAGGTGCAAGCGGGCTTTCATCAAGATTATTCTTGGAATTGCGTGATAAAAAAGGGCTTGCGTATGTTGTAAGAAGCTCTTATGATGTGTTCGCTCTCGGGGCAAGTTTTTCTATATACATTGCAACTGAGCCTAAAAATATTGAAATATCTTTGAAAGGCTTTGATGAAGAAATTGAGAAGATAAAAAATATTCCGGTTACTGAAGAAGAATTGGAAAATGCTAAAAATAATATTTTGGGTAAATGGGCATTTTCATTTGAAACGAATTCTCAGCAGGCTTGCAATTATGCACATTATGGAATTTTAGGTTTGGGATTTGATTTCAGTGAAATAACAAAAGAAAAAGTAAAAGCTGTGACGGCTGAGCAGGTTAAAAATTGTGCCAATAAATACTTTAATGATAAATTTGTGATTTCAATTCTTAAACCATAATTTTACAGTCAGGTGATGAAATAATTAAAAATTAGCCGAATAATTTCAATGGTACCGTTTAAAATTTTAAGGTCTGGTAAAGTGAGATTGTTCGGCATAATACTTATTATATTCAGTCTGCAGATTATGAATGTATCATCTGCAATTGAAGTAAAAGACAAAAATACGATATATGTAAGTAATACAATTAACTACAGCAACGGAATTTTGATAAAAAGAATGTTGGAGGATTCACTGCCCGAGAACACTCCTGTAATTTATACAATTGTTCCCCGAGGTCTGATTGTGAGTATAAGGGAAGATGTGTTTTTTCAAGGTGAGAGCATAAATATAAAAGTGAGTGCAATAGATACTTTGAATGCAATTATTAATGTATTAAACGAGATAAATAATAATTGCACAATAGAGAGCCATACCGAAGGTCATGACAATCCTCAGGGAAATTTCGATTCCAATTGGGAAATATCAATGGTAAGAGCAAACGTTGTGACTGATTATTTGGTGTTTTGCGGGAAAATTCCGCCTGATAGAGTATTTTCACTAGGGTATGGTGATATAATGCCTTTTAAAGATAATGTATCAGCAACAAAGGCAGGGTTTGATAAAAGAATAGATTTCGTAATTTTTGATTATAATCAAAAACGCTGAATATTATGCAATAATACTTTTTCTTAATCGTGATGAGCGATCTTCGCTTAGTATGTTTTTTAATTTCATAATTGATTGTGCATGTAACTGGCAAACTCTGGATTCAGACATATTAAGAGTTCCTCCGATTTCTTTTAGGGTCATGTTCTCTTGGTAATACAAAACCATAATTACTCGTTCTCGTTCGGGAAGTCTTTGTAATGCTTTTTCCAATTGCTGTTTGACATTTTTTTCTTCCATTTGCTCTTGAGGATTAAGTTTATTGGTGTCCTGTATGGTGTCAATAATTTCCATACTGTCTTCACTTGAACCTTTTTTCTCATAAATAGAAGTCATCGTCGTATCTTCAGCCAAAAGCTGATTTACTTTATCAGGATCCATCTCAAGTCGGTTCGCAATTTCTGTTGTAGTCGGCATTCTGCCTAATTCTTGTTTCAGTTCCTCTTGGGTATTTTTTATATCTTTGATTTTCTTTCTTACACTTCTTGGCAGAAAATCTTGAGCTCTTATTCTGTCTAAAATTGCTCCGCGAATTCTTATCAGTGCGTAAGTTTCAAATCTGGTATTTTTTTGCGGTGAATATCTTTCAATAGCATTAATAAGACCTTCCACACCATAGCCTGCAATATCTTCTATAGAAATTGTCGCAGGTAATGTCACTTTTACGCGTCCGACTACATATCTTATCAAATAAATGTATTGGACTATTAAAGTGTCACGAACATTCTTTTGGGTTTTGTCTTTAAAATATTCTCCCCATAATGTCGTTAATTCCTCTTCCGAAAGTCTTTTTATGTTGTTGTAAGATGTGAAATCAAATGATTGATCCATTAATCCGCCCAATTGTTAAAATATGTTACATTATTATTCTATACAATCAGCAAAAACTCACATCATTTAAAAGGTTGATAAATAAATAAAAAATTAAAGTTTATCTCAACTGCTTATATTATTGTAATTTTTAAGAAGGTAATTTTTAAGAAATCAAACAAAAAATATAAATCTATGATATAATAGTTATGTCTAATGGTATTACAAAACATAACTTTAATGTAAAAAAATGTAACGAAGAATTATAAAATATAGCAAATCTCAAACTTGAGAATTGTTATAAAAAATATTAGAAGTGTGTATTAAAATGAAAGGACACAAATATGGTAGATGCAGTAAACAACAACAATAGTGCCGTATATACAGGCATTGGAACAGGTGTTGGGCTATTAGCCGGAGGAGCATACGGCGGACATTTTTCAAAACCTCTATTAAAAGGTGATGCTCCATCAGATGCTTTTGTAAGAAGATATTATGAAAATGATGCAAAAGCTCAAATCGCAAAAGCTGGCGAAGATGCTAAAAAAGCATTATTAGCTATTGACGGTTATAAAGATGCAGATAATGTTAATAAGTTGAGTGAGATAGTAAAGAACAAAGCAGCAGAATTTGGTATAAAAGCTGATGCAGACAAACTTGATGACGCTGTAAACGAATTTGTTGGCGGAGAAACTGATGTTGCAAAATTAAAAACTAAAATGGAAACAGCTTACGCTGATACAGCAGTTGATGCAAAAGCTGCATCATTCAAAGATGGTAAAGAACTAACTAAGTTGCAAAATGCTTTTGCAAAACTCGGTGAGAATGCTGATGATAATGCAGTAAAAGAGTTTGTTAAAAATAATGCTGAGCTTTTAGGTGAAAAAAATAAGGATATTTCTAATCTCGCTGATTTGAAAAAAGCCCTTTATGGTGATGGTAGTGCTAAGGGAATTTTGGCACCTTTAGTTGATGCAAAGAAAAGCATTCTTGAACACTTTTATCCGAAAGATGGCATAAAAAATCTGGAAGCAAATGCCGAAGAAGCTGCTAAATCAACATTAGAAGCAGTTAAAAAAGCTGCAAAAGATACAAAACTTTGGGCAGGTGCAAAATGGGCAATCGGTTTAGGAGCTGTTTTAGGACTTGGCTCTTACATCGGATCTAAATTAGCAGCACCTAAAGTTGCTCAAGAAAATGAAGAACAAGCATAGACCATATAATTTTATATAAATAAAAATCCCGCATATTTTCTTGCGGGATTTTTTTGTTAATTAAAAATTTTTCCAAAAAGAAACCCCTGTTAGATAACAGGGGTTTAAAATATTGATATTTATATAAATTAATCTTTTTTAACTTCTTCAGTTTGTTCTGGTTCTTCGGCTTTTTGAATAATATCAAGTTTTGTAATTCTGGCACCGTCTACTTCTTTTACAATGAAAGTAAGGTTTTCAAATGTAACGGTATCATTTACTTGAGCAATTCTTCCCAATAATTTGACAACAAGACCTCCAATTGTATCAATGTCCTCATCATCAATTTTATCTTCTTTTATAGCGAAGAATTCAGCCATTTCGTCGAGTCTTACCATAGCATTTGCAGTATAATGATTAGGCTCTACTTCGGTGATATTGCAAATTTCTTCTTCTTCATCGAATTCATCTTGCACTTCACCGAAAATTTCTTCCAAGACATCTTCTAGTGTAATAAGTCCTGATGTACCGCCGAATTCATCAATTACAATTGCCATTTGACCTTTTCTCTTTTTAAATTCAAGCACCAAATTGTCCATAGTAATCGTTTCAGGTACAAGCATAACTTCTCTTTGAAGTTTTGCAATCGGACATACTTCATCTTTTATTGATAAAGAAAATAAATCTTTAACATGGATTAACCCTGTAATATGGTCGATATCCTCATCATATACAGGATATCTTGTATATTGACTTTCAGCTGCAAGTTTGTTTAATTCATCTAAAGTCATATCGTTTGGAATGCATACCATATCAGTACGTGGTATCATTACTTGTTTTGCTGTCAAATCTGAAAATTTGAATACATTATGCAGAATATCTTTTTCAGTTTCATTCAAAACACCCCCGTCATAGCTGGCATTTACAAGCATATCAAGCTCCTCAGTTGAATGCACTAAAGATGCTTTGTGCTTATGGGGGACATGGAATAAATTTAAAATCCAATTTCCAAATCCGTTCAATAGCCAAATAAAGGGTGTGAATATGAAAGATATTGCCTGCATTGGTCTTGCGATTACCAATGATGTTTGTTCAGGGTATTCAAGTGCTATTGACTTTGGAATTAATTCTCCTATTACAACGTGTAAAAAAGTTACCAAAGCAAATGAAAGGGATACTGATACTGTATGAGTAGCAATATTTTGGCTGATGCCCGGCAAAAATACAAAAATAGGTTCTATAATCCTTGCTAAAGTGCCTTCTCCTACCCAACCAAGACCGATACTGGATATTGTAACCCCCAACTGAACAGCTGCAATAAATTTATCCAAATCCTTGATTGCTTCAAGTGCTATTTTTGCATTGAAATTCCCTTCATTTACAAGTTGTTCAATCCTTGTTTTTCTTACCTTTACCATTGCAAATTCTGAAGCGACAAAAAAACCGTTCGAAAATAGTAAAAATGCTATCAAAAACAAGTTAAACGCTAAATTGCCCGACTCTTCCATTATTTACCTCAATATTCTGTTTGTCTTTAAACTATTTAAGCCAATTATAATATTATTATTAAAAAATTGCAATATGCTATATTATTTACTCTCAACCGGTTTAAGCTCGGTGTATATCATAGGTGAAAAACCGGGGGTTGTGACGATATCAATTACTTTATAGCAATTTGGCTCTACTAAAAGTGAGGGGGTTGAAATATGATAAATCCCATTTTCCATTTTCTCTCCGTTCACATGGTAATGACCTGAAACTATTGCTATTACATTATTATGTTTTTCAAGTATTTCCAAGTATTTTTCAGGCTTGTAAACTTTATGGGTGTTATGCTCTTTTGGTGCTATGAGAGGGAAGTGTTGCAGGATAATTACAGGCTTTTTTTTGTATTTTGTAAGCTGCTCATCGACCCAGTCAATTGTGCTGTCTTTATAATATCCGATAGAGCCGGGAATAACCTCTTTTGCACCATCAACTACCAAAAATACAAAACCGTTCTTCTTTATTACGTAGTTTATGTCTTTGGGTTTGTATAAAAAGTTATTGTCTTTTACGATAGAAATATAATTAAGTTTTGATAGCCCTCCGTGTTTGTAGACATCGTGATCTCCAAAAGCAAGATAATATGGAACATTAAGTTTGTTTGCTTCGCGTACAAAACTTATAAGATCTTCTTGTCGCGGACGATTTATGTTATCTCCTGTGAAAATTACAAAGGACACGTCTTTTTCTTTGTTGATTTGTTCTATAGCTTTTTCCAAAATCTCTTTTGAATAGTTATTATTTAAAGCATAGTGAGTGTCTGTCAATTGTATAAATTTAATATCTTTTGCAAAAGAATTACTGCCTGTAAAGATTAATGCTGAAATTATTGTAAGATTAATTAAAAATCTTTTCATTCCGATACTTACCCCTTTTATTCTATATGTGAATTATATCATAAATATTTATATGTTAGAATTAATTTACACAGAAAGGTGAGAAATGAGATTAGATAAATTTTTAAAAGTATCAAGATTAATAAAACGACGCACAGTGGCAAATGAAGTATCGGATATGGGCAGGGTTTTGGTGAATGATTCTCCTGCGAAGCCTTCAAAGCAGTTAAAAGTGGGTGATGTTATAAAAATTGAGTATGCAAATAGAATTGTAGCTGTAAAAGTTGTAAAAATTCCGCAGAACAATGTAAGTGTACAAGAGGCTTCAACACTTTATGAAATGCTATAAAAAATTACCTTATTGATATCTGAAAATTGCGATAAAGCAAAAGAGTTAAATATGTTAGTTGTCTATTGCATAGCATAGCAACTAGCATCAGTCGCAGCTGAAAAAAAATTATAGCTAATTTAAAATTTTTTATTACAACTGATTGACTTTGTGTTCAAAAACCTTAAATAAAATATTAGATATATCATACGAAAGTATGATAACAATATACGAAATTCAGGTTATAGTAAGATGGTCGACTTGTCGCGATAAACATATTAAGATTAGTGAGGTATTGTAAAAACCGGTATGGGGCTAAATTTAAATAATATCTATCAACGCCCATATATAGTAAGAGATGGCAGAGGACTTGTAAAGAAAAAACAAGATGACGATGCTAAAAAGTCTCTTACGCAGGCTGAGCAAGAAGAACGAGCGTTAAATAATGCCCGCAGTAAAGGTCTTCAATATGTTGAAGATGCTAAATCTCAATATGTAAAATCTTATCAAAACATAACCCCGTCAGAATCTCAAAAGGCACAACAGCTTTATGGGCAAACTACGCGTTCTGTAAATAATTCAAATCAACCCAAGGAGACTCGTTCTTCTAAAATAAATATCGCACAAATTTTAAAAGATTTTAAAAATACAGCAATAGCAATAGGCACCCCAGCTGAGTTAAATGAAGAAGTAAACGGGCGTATAAGTCTTATTCAAGCACAATTAGCCCAGCCAAATCCTGATACAACTCTTGTAAAATCAGATTTAATTAATGCTTCAAGACAGCTTGATAAGTATATTTCAAAAACGCTTAATAAAGATTCAAAAGTTGTAGAAAACTGGGTAAATGCTCTGTTTTTGCAAGATATTGATTTTGCTTACAATGAAAAGGATATAAATCCTCAATTTTTGGTTAAATTTCCTGAAGGCTCCATGCCTGAAACTCAAAAAGCAAAAGCAAATGAGCTTCCTGAAAATGTTTCTGAGATGGAATTATCAAGTTCTGTAGTAGATCCAGCAGAAGAAAACTCACAGTCACAAACGAAAGTATATATCCCACAGGACAAGGAATTAAAATCACTGTTTTTGCAGTCTAAAAAATTAGCTTATGCAAAAGAGCCTCAAAAGGCTATAGAGAATTTCCAAAAAGCCTTAAAAAGAGCAGAAGAAATCGGTGATACAGAAACCGGTGCAAAAATTTACTATGAAGTCGGAAAAATATATGATGACTACGATTACTATACTCAAGCACTAAAGAGTTATAATAAATCTATCACTCAGACGACAGATAATAATGTAAAGACAAAGGCACACTATTCAATGGCACAGATTTATGATGATGTAAATCAAATTAAGCCGGCATTGGATCATTATTATTCTTCTGTAGCCTATGGCGGTGAATGTGAAAATTTAGCAGCACAATCGACTTCTCTTACAAAGATGGGAAATATTTATTCTGATATGTATGAGCAGGACGCTTTAGATTATTTAACAGTTGCAGATGATTTAGCGGCAGAAACTGATAATGCCAAAGTTAAAGGTTATGTTTCTTCAAGTCTTGCAAAGGCTTATGACAAATTTGGCGAGCCACAGGAGGCTTTAAAATCATATTCAAAAGCGGTTAAATACTATTCAGAAGCTAATTCTCCGCAAAAAGCAGCTCAAAATTACGTAGATGCCGCTGAAATTATGCTTGACTACAATTGCTCTAATAAAGCTAAAGGGCTTTTAGAAAAAGCAAAAAGCTATGCACAGCAAGCTAAAGATACTGATTTAACCGAGCAAATTAATCAAAAACTTGCCAGTTTAACTGCCTGATTTACCAAGGGTAGTCCTTTTTAATTTCCCAACCGTCATAGAATATTAATGCTCCGCAATTGTATCTTTGATTTTTAGCTATATTTTTATTACAAGCATATTGTGAATTGTTTTTCATTCCTTCTCTTGAATTGCCACCCCAGTTAAAAAAGCTGAGGTTTGAATTGCTTTTGCTAAACTTGAGTATAAAATCCTCTCTTGAGTAATCGCGTGAGGCATCTCCTATGGGTAAAACATTACCTTTTGGGGAGGTTATTATATATAAAGAGGTTATACTAATAGGATTACAACTTGAAGCAGTACAGCCATCAAGTACAAATAGTAAAGTTGTTCCGTTTTTCAGCCTTGCTGCATAATAATGTCCAAATTGTCCTGTTTCTGTTGTGTTCTTTGTCGATATATTCAAATAAGGAATAAGATATGTTTCTACAATTCTTGTAACGTTTTCTTTGCTAATACTGTTTCCCCAATCCCATTCCTTTGG
>CASGAK010000203.1 GCA_949299435.1 uncultured bacterium | reverse complement strand
TTGATAACTTTAGGCATAATCGGAATAGTCGCCGCGATGACGATGCCAATGCTTATTGCAAAACATCAGAAAAAAGTTAGTGCAACCCGTTTGGCACAGACATATTCTCAGCTTTCACAGGCTGTTTTGCTGGCTCAGAAAGATCATGAAGATATTAAGTATTGGGATTTTGGTGGTGGCGGCAGCATGGCTGGTGATAATTATAAAAATGTTGCGACAAAATTCGTTAATACTTATATTAAACCATATTTAAAAATTAATCAGGATTTAGGTTATATAACTCTTGATGAATTTGGTTATAAAGATGGTATTAAAGCAATGAATGGAAAACAAGCTGGAGCATTGGTTCCAAATAATCCAAGGTATATTTTACGTCTTGTTAATGGTGTAACATTATTTATGAGAAATGATAACGATGGTACTAACATTTCAAATAATTTGCTTATATATGTAGATATAAATGGAGATACAAAACCTAATGTAACTGGACGAGATATATTTTTAATGAAAATTACTCCGTCACAAGGGCTTCAAATGTTCGGTTCTGAAAAAACAAGGGAAGATCTATTACAAAATCAATGTACAACGAATACTGAATGGGGTAATATCATGTGTGGTGCTGTTATTCAAAAAGACGGTTGGGAAATTAAAGACGATTACCCTTGGTAAATTTGTTTTGCATTTTATAATCGCATAGTTAATTTTCTACAAAATACAAGAGAGATAAAAAATAACTCTCTTGTATTTTTTCATATTTATAAAGATCGATTTATATTTTAGTTAATAAGTTGATTTTAAAAATCAGATTTCATTAATATGAAAATCATCACCAAGAGTATCTTCAAGAGATTTTATAATTTGAGAAAGCGGGATTCCAAGAGCTTCAGAAATTCTCCATAGCATTGTTAGTTTAGGATCTATTTTGCCGTTTTCAATTCTGTTGAGATTGCCTGAATCCAATTCATATTCTAAAGCTAAAAGCCTTTGAGATTTATTTAAATTTTTCCGTTGTTTATTGATTTCTTCACCAAAGGTTTTTATTAATTGTAAAGTTTTTTCGTTTTTGTATTGCATACATACAGTATATTAACTATGATAGATTTAACTATCTGTATGTATACAACACATGAGGAGGATATTTATGAAATTTGCTTTTACTTTAGCTGAAATTTTGATAACAATAGGAATAATAGCAATTGTCGCAGCTATGACAATGCCATCAGTAATTAATAATTCAAAGCATAAGGAGTTAGCAACAGGCTTTAAAAAGAATTATTCAGTACTGTATCAAGCAATTAGTATGTATACAGCAGAAACAGGAGAAAATTTACGTGCAAATGAACTTAAATCAGGAGAATTAAAAAAAATATTAATGAAATATATGGATGTAATTCATGTTTGTGCCCCTGCTTGGGGTTCAAAAGATTGTATATATAACGCATCTAATACTGAAGAAAGAAGTAAAATTTATAAAACATATAATGGTAAAAAATATGCTAATAATCTTAATATATTCGATGATGGTCAATTTGTCTTGAAAGATGGGACATTAATTTTAATTGAAAATCCTGCAATTGGTAGATCTGTTTATATTTCTTTTGATGTGAACGGATTTAGAAAATCTCCCAATAAATTAGGGCATGATTTATTTACATTCCAATTAATGAATGATGGAAGGCTATTGCCTATGGGAGCAGAAGGAACTGATTATGTTAATGATATATTTTATTGTTCTAATTCCTCTGCTCATGATTTTAATGGCTTAGGTTGTACAGTGAAAGCATTGTATGATAGAGAGTATTTTAAAAATTTACCAAAGTAGATAATATCATTAATAATTATTAAATTATCCTATAAATTGTTGTAATTAAAACTTCAGCAGGTAGAATAAGTGTAGGAGAAACGCATTTTCCGTTCTGCGTTTAGTCAATTACACTGCCAATGTCGTGTTTTAATGTGGGTAAATTTTAAATATATATCTAAGAGGGTTAAAAAATATGATAAAACTAAATTACAAAAACGCTGATGCTCAGGTGATAGGACAGGAAAACGGTTTGGATTTGGCTTTTGAGTTTGATACCTATCAAGAAAAAATTGCTAATATTATAGCTGATTTGAATAAGCGAAAAGATAAAAATGGACAGTGGCTTCAGTGGTTGAATTTAGGTTATAATGAAGAAACCCTCTGGTATGTAAAAGAATATGCGGCTATGGTAAAAGGTCGGTTTGAAAATATTTTGGTGCTTGGTATAGGTGGATCTGCATTAGGTGGAATAGCTGTTACAGAAGCCCTTTTAAAACCGTATTGGAATTTACTTTCAGATGAGCAAAGAGATGGATTACCAAGAATATTCTTTTTAGATAATATTGATCCTGATACAATGAGTGGTCTTTTTGAAGTTTTGGATTTGAAAAAAACTTTGGTAAATGTTATTACAAAATCCGGTTCTACAGCAGAGACAATGTCACAGTTTATGATTGTGAAAGATAAATTAGAAAAAGAATTAGGGGATAATTACAGATATAATATTGTAGCAACTACTGATAAAAAGACAGGAATATTAAGACAAATTGCAGAACAAGAGGGGTATAAAACTTTTGTAGTTCCTGATGATGTCGGTGGAAGATTTTCTGTATTTTCAGCGGTAGGTTTGCTGCCCTTTGCTCTTGTCGGACTTGATATTGATGAAATGGTAAATGGTATTAAAGATATGGATTTGGCCTTGAAAAATACCGATATCCATAATAATATTGCCGCACAAAATGCTCTAATTCATTATTTGATGGATACTAAAAAGGGTAAAAATATTTCTGTGATGATGCCATATTCAAGCAGATTAAAATATGTATCAGACTGGTATGTGCAGCTTTGGGCAGAATCTTTGGGAAAAAATAAAGACAAAGATGGTAATGATGTAAATATCGGACCTACTCCTATTAAGGCTTTAGGTGCTACTGATCAGCATTCGCAAATCCAGTTGTATAATGAAGGACCTAATGATAAAGTTATCAACTTCATACGTGTCGAAAATTTTGACAAACAATTAGAAATTCCGAATATTTTTGAATATACGGGAATAGGCTATTTGGGCGGTAAAACTATTAACCAGTTAATAAATGCTGAAGCTGATTCTACACGTGTGGCTTTGGCTGATTTTAACCGTCCTAATGTGACGATTACTCTTGAAAAAGTCGACAGCTACAATGTTGCTCAATTACTTTATATGCTGGAAGTGCAAACTGCTATTACAGGTGAGTTGTATAATATTGATGCGTTCAATCAACCAGGTGTAGAACAAGCTAAAAATTATACCTATGCACTTATGGGCAGAGTAGGTTATGAGGAGTCAGCTCAGACTCTGCAAGCTAAAATGGAGCTTGTATAATTAAAAATATTTTATATGGACTTGCGATTTTGCAAGTCTTTATTATATTATATTCAGACAGGGGTATTTTAGATATTTCATGAAAATTTTAAAAAAAATAATATTATCTGTATTTGTACTTCTATTTATTCTGATTTTTGATTTAAAAATAGGATTAAATAGT
>CASGAK010000202.1 GCA_949299435.1 uncultured bacterium | reverse complement strand
TACTCTACAAAAGAAATGATTGAAGAAATTTATAGAAAATAAATTTATAAAAAATATTACTTAATCAATGCTTGAATTTCTTTAAAGTTTGGATTTTTAGCAGTTTGTAACCATTCAAATAAAACGATTTCTACACAAGAAATTTTTGCTCCGTTTTGCTGCATAAGCTCAATTCCCTGTTTGAATTCGTATTTATTTCTGCTTGCACAGGCATCTTTTACTACATATACCTCAAATCCTTCTCTCAAAAGTGCCGCCGCTGTTTGGTGCACACAAATATGAGTTTCTATCCCGCATAACACAATTTGTTTTTTGTTATAGGATTTTAATTTATCAATCATGCCTGCTTCTGACAAGGCATTGAAAGCAGTTTTCTCAAAAATCGGGGTATCTTGCGGGAATTCTTTTGATATATCTGCAACAGTTGAGCCTAAACCTTTCGGATACTGCTCAGTTACGACAATCGGTATTGACAATAATCTTGCTGATTTTACAAGGTTATACACTCTTTTTATAATAATATTTTTGTCTAAAGCATTAACTAATTTTTCTTGCACATCAATAACTAATAAAAGTGAATTTTCAGGATCTAATACGTTCATTCTGCCTCCAGCCTGTCAATACATGTCTTATAATCATTTATAAATATTTCTATCAAATCAACTAATACCTGTTTAGTGAGCTCTTTTAGTGATAATACAATCTCTTTATTTTCAGGACTATCTAGCCCGCTGTGTGTAATATAGATTACAACCTTGCCTAAGCCCGGATAAACTAAAGTTAAACGACTTTTTTGTGTTCTGCTTTTTAAATTGAATATACATTGATTTTCATTTGTAAATTCTTCGATTACAGTCCCTGCAAGCTGACCTTCGTAAGCCTCTTTCATTTGAAAAAATACAGGTGTGATTACTTTTTCCAATTTTTTATTATATGCATGCCTAAATATTTTGAAATCTTTCTGGACACTTTCATTTCCCAAAGTCCAATCATCTTCAGATAGTAATTCTTTTTCTTCTGAAATAACATAATCACTTGCACTTAGCATAGCATCATTCAAAACTAACGATGCCCTCTGCTCAATATCTTTAAAATTTTTTCCATGTATTTCACATATTCCAGCCTTAATTCTGAAATTTCCGCTTAAAGCCTCTTTAATCTTTTCAAATACTCTCACAGCACCATTACAGTCTGAATCTGAAAGTAAAATGTAAAATTTACCCTTAGGAAGTTCAATTACTATATCAGAATATCTTTTGGAAGTTTTCACAGCAGTGACTAATTCTTCATAACTGAATTTTTCACTATCCAATTCATCATAAGTAAGAATCATAAAAACAGAATTACTATACTCAGATTTTGCAAGAGCAAAATCCATAACTTCATTTGCATAATTTTCGGTATAAAAACCACTTTCAAAAGATATTCCTTCTGCATATTCTAAAAGTTTTTGATTTAGCTCAGCCTTTTCTTTTATCATATTTAATTTTATAAGATTAACAGTCTTAATCAAAACCTCAGCAGGATTGGAATTTACAAGCAAATATCCATCTATACCTAAATCATACATACCCATTATGAAATCAGCATCTTCTTTATCCAAAACTAAAATAACAGACGATTTTGAAGATTTTATTTTTATAGCTTTTAATTGCTCCTCAATCAAAGCATAATCCGAATTTGAATAAAGAAATATAATATAACAACTTTCAGAATCCAAAATTGATAAAGCCTCATCAAAATCAACAGATTTTATAATATCACAATTTCTAAGCAATACGAGCTTTTTGCCCAAGTCCTTAGACACATTTGTATTATTAGAAATCAATAAAATATTATTTTTCATAGAATTTACACTTGCAAATGTTTTTTAATACACAAGAAACTACCGCCTGCACCAAATAATGTACCCATCGCAAACATTATTATAATTACGATATTTTGAGCATAAATAGGTGAGGGCACCATAAAGAACTGATGCATATTAACAAGCCCGTTTTGTACAAAATTCAGCGGAATTAAGGCAATCACAGAGCCCATGAACCCGTAAAAAGCCCCCTGCATAATTAACGGAAATCTTATATACCAGTTGCTAACCCCCATTAATCGCATAATTTCAATTTCATCTTTCCTTGACTGAATTACCAGCTGAATTGTATTATTAATTATTGTAATGGTCAAAATAGCCATTATAATAACTACAAAGACCGTAATCGTATTTACAACATGATTCAATGTCTGGATTCTTTTCGCAAGCTCTTGAGCATAGCTCATATCCTCTACGGAGGAAAGCTCTTTTATTTTGTTAAAAACACTTTCTATATTCTCAGGCTTATCAACTTTAACATGCAAAGTATCGGGCAGAGGATTTACAACATCAGGAAGATTCATCTCCCTTTTTAAATTTGCCCAAGAAACGTCTTTAGGTATAATTTTTACACCCTCAACATACTCAAAGTCTTTAATTCTGTTCTTTACAGTATTTGCATCAGATCCTGATTTTAAATAAACCGAAATTTCTAATACATTCCCTAACTCATGAGCAAAAGAAGATATTGACATCGCAGTCCTGAAAAAAGAACCAAATATTGTCAAAATCGCAGCCATTGTAGTAATTATTACAAGATTAACTATCCCTGTCCGTCTTATATCATTGAATGTCTCCATTGAAAGACGATATAAAATTCTTAATTCACATAACCAGTCTTTGGGAATATGTTTTTTTACCTGCTTTTTTATTTTTAATTTTTGATTATTCATAAGTACCTGCTTGTATATCCCTAACAATTTCACCTTTATCAAGAGTAATTACGCGTTTTCTAAAGTAATCAACCATCGCATTATCATGAGTAGATACTATAACTGTAATACCTCTTTGATTAATCTGATCCAGAATTTGCATAATTTCTAACGAATTTTTCGGATCCAAATTACCCGTAGGCTCATCTGCAATTAATAAAGGCGGTCCATTAACAATAGCCCTTGCAATTCCAACTCTTTGCTGCTCACCGCCTGATAACTCTGACGGCGTTGCATGCATTTTTTCATATAATCCTACAATTTTCAAAGCCCCTGTCACACGTGCATTAATTTCACGAGAACTAATTCCTAAAGTCCTTATCACATAAGCCACGTTATCATATACACTTTGATTTTGAAGCAATTTGTAATCTTGAAAAACTATTCCCATACAACGACGCAAATTGGGGACTTTATCATTAGAAAGATTTGCTATATTAATCCCCCCTATTGTAACCGTTCCGCTTGTAGGACGTTCTTCATTATACAAGAGCTTCATTAAAGTAGACTTCCCAGCCCCAGATGCACCAACAATAAATACAAATTCTCCAGATAAAATATCTAAATTTATATTCTTTAATGCATAGTTATCATTTTTATATTTTTTTGTAACTGACCTGAATTGTATCATTAATTTTCTACCTTTTTCTACTTCGTTACACTATTATTATTAATTTCTTCCCTAAACGTATTTACGAGTTTTTCAGCAGACAACCCGTAATAATCCAACAAATAATCAGACCTTCCACTCTGTCCGAATCTATCATTTATACCGATTCTTTTAACTCTTACCGGTGCATATTCACTCAAAAGCTCGCATACAGCACTACCTAATCCGCCTATTACCGAATGATTTTCAACAGTAATCACAAATCCGGTTTTTTGAGCACTTTCTATTATTGTAGCATCATCTAAAGGCTTGACAACAGGAGCATGAATAATTTGTATGGAATACCCCTCACTTTTAAGAATTTCTGCTGCCATAATAACTTCAGCTAAAGTTTCACCATTAGTAATTACAGTAACATCATGCCCTTCTTCAATGATTTTTGCTTTTCTAAAATCAAACTTATAGCCGTCATCAAAAATATCACAGACATTTGTACGAGGAATTCTTATATACATTGGTCCATAATTTTCAGCAGCATACTTAATAACCTGCTCACACTCAATACAATCAGCAGGAACAATTACAGACATGTGAGGCAGCCCTCGCATTAAAGAGATATCTTCCAATGCTTGATGGCTAGCACCGTCTTCACCAACTGTTACACCACCATGTGTACCAACAATTTTTACGTTAAACTCCGGATAACATACAGAATTTCTAATCTGATCATATGTTCTGCCAGTAGCAAACATAGCAAAACTTGCAACAAATGGAATTTTACCTTGCGAAGCAAATCCTGCAGCTGTAGCAACCATATCTTGCTCTGCTATACCTAAATCAAAAAACCTTTCAGGGAAAGACTTAGCAAATATTTGTGTCTGTGTAGAACATGCTAAATCAGCATCTAATACAACAATATTTTTATTTAAATGCCCTAAATTTTCTAAAGTCTTACCGAAAACTGAGCGAATTGATTTTGTTATTTTTTTATCTAATATCATTAAGTCCGGCCTCGCATTTAATGTTATAAACATATACAACTCAACTAACATAATAACATAAACAATTACTAATTAGCAAAAACATACAAATTTATTAAGGAAATTGTAAATTTTTAAAGGACTGAAAGTCAGATTTGATAATATTTTTGCTAACATAATGTTAAGAATTATTAAAAATATGATTATATATAGCAATTTATTTTATTCAGGATTATTTAAACAGTAGAATAGGAATAGATTTAATTATTTATTGAAAGGAAAAGATAAAATGATGCAAATTCCAAATCTTCCAAACCCTTACATGCAAGTAGCACAACCACAACCTCAAAGCTACAATGCTGTAAAAATTGATGTACACAATCCATCAGTAATCGCACC
>CASGAK010000201.1 GCA_949299435.1 uncultured bacterium | reverse complement strand
GGTTGCACTAACTTTTTTCTGATGTTTTGCAATAAGCATTGGCATCGTCATCGCGGCGACTATTCCGATTATGCCTAAAGTTATCAATACCTCTGCAAGGGTGAATGCTTTTTTCATACCGACCTCCGTATTACCTAATATAATATTCATTTTTTCACTTTTTTGGTCGATTTGCAATACTTTTATTTTTTTACCTCTAAACGGGTATTTTCGCGGGGCCCCCCCCCCCCGTAAATCCTCTCATAGCGTGCATTCCCAGCTCCTTTCATTCTTCTTGGATTTCTATTACTCACCTATTTATTATAACAAATTTTTAAACCTGTTGCAACACCAATTCATTTGCATAGGGTGAATTTCGAAAACCATTTATAACTTACCCCAGCATACAAATAACATAAATAGCTATATCAACATATCTCTAAAATTAAAAAACAGACCTTCAGTATAATTGCTACTTATAACCCCGCTCACGTACTTTATCGCTAAACTATCACGAACAAATTCAATTCAAATTCCTTCTGGATTTTTCAGACAAATATATTTAAATATTAAACTTCGATTTTGGGCTGTTTAATAGCTCTTTGAGCTTTTTGTTTTTCCTCAAGACGTTTTTGCTCATAGCCATAGCCAGCATAAATAGCAACACCCATCAAAAGCCAAAGCGGAAAATACAATGAAGATGTTGATAAAAACTTCATTGAATAGAGCATCAACCCGCCACAAGTAATAATTCCCAAAATCGGAAACAGCGGTGAAAACGGGACTTTGAAAGGTCTTGGTCTGTTCGGCTCAGTTTTACGCAAAATTAGTACAGCAATACAAATAATTATAAATGAAGTAAATGTACCAAAATTACACAATTCTGCAGAGATATTTAAATCCATAATTAAAGAACATACAATAACAACAATACCTGAAATCCAAGTAAGAACATGTGGTGTTCTGAATTTTCTATGAATTAACCTCAAAGACTTAGGTAAAAACCTATCCCTGCTCATAGCATACAAAATTCTTGTAGTACCCAATTGATAAATTAAAAGAACAGAAGTCAAGGCACACAAAGCCCCAATAGAAATAAGCCCAGCGAACCAATCTTTACCGACAGCACGCATAGCATGTGCAATCGGAGCCTGTATATCAATTTGACCTAAAGGTACATTACCCGTAAGCACCAAAGCCACACATACATATAAAATAGTACAGATAATCAAAGTACCTAAAATCGCAATCGGTAGATCTCTTTGTGGATTTTCAGTTTCTTCAGCAGTTGTAGAAATTGCATCAAATCCTATATATGCAAAGAAAATTAAAAATGCTCCCATAAATACGCCCTCAAAACCGTTAGGTGCAAAGGGCACCCAATTTTCAGGCTTTACATAAAAAGCACCAACAGCGATAAAAGAAAGTATCATAAACATATTTACCGCGACCATGACACTTGCAAATCTGGTTGACTCTTTTACACCCTTAATCAAAAGCATTGTAAGAGCTAATACAATAAATATTGCAGGTAAATTAATTGCAACGGGAATTTTATCAAACAAATAAGGCATTTGAGTATGAGGATCAAGTCCGTATTTATCACAATATGCCAACATAAATCTGAAATCATTTCTCAGCCACAGCGGGAAATTAACTACAAACGCAGGCAAGATATGTTTAAAACCTTTCAAAAACTGAACAAAATATCCTGTCCAAGCACAAGCAACCGTAATATTTCCAATTGCATACTCAAGCATTAAAATCCAGCCAACCATCCAAGCCATAAACTCACCCATAGTTGCATAGGTGTAAGTATACGCACTTCCTGCAACAGGTATCATAGCGGCGATTTCACTGTAGCAAAGGGCAGAAAATACGCATGCAACAGCCGCAAGTACCATTGAAATTATAATCGCAGGTCCAGCTCCCACCCCTTCTGGTCCACCTTGAATAGCGGTACCAATTATCGTGAAAATTCCAGTACCGACAACGGCTCCAATACCTATCACTATTAAGTCAAAAACATTTAAAGATTTTTTCAGCTCAGACTTTTTGCTTGTTGCAATTAATTCATCGGGGCTTTTTTTCTTTAATGCATTTAATATTATATTTTTTATCATACTTCTTTCCATATTTTATTTCGGCTTTCAAAATTTATAGATAAGACACTACATCTTTAATTCAAGTTTTCGTTGTTCTACTTTTTCATTATGAATTTTATTTTCATTTTTTCTATTCTTAACAAAGCCATAGAGTAGATAAATCATAGCACCGACTCCAAGCCATACGGGGAACAATAAAGCAGAACTTGACGGCTGCATAGATTTATAAATCATAAGTCCGCCGCAACAAATAATTCCTAATGATGGTACCACTGGCGAAAACGGAACTTTAAAAGGACGTTCTCTGGTCGGATCGGTTTTTCTTAAAATCAACACAGCCACACACACAACAATAAATGATGTAAATGTACCATAATTACACAATTCTGCAGCCACATCTAAATTAAGTGTCAAAATACCTATTACAGATAAAAGTCCTACTGTCCAAGTAAGCACATGTGGTGTTTTGAATTTCGGGTGTAACTTCTGGAATCTTTGAGAAATAAAATGATCTCTACTCATTGCATATAAAATTCTTGTAGCAGCCATTTCCATAACCAATAATACAGAAGTAAGCCCAGCTAAAGAGCCAATGGAAATTAATCCAGCTGCCCAATTAAGATTTATCAATTTCATACAATAAGCCATTGGAGCTTTTAAAAACGACGCAGGAACAGTTCCGCTAGTATCTTGAAGCCCTGTTAAAATCAAAGCAACCAATACATATACAACAGTTGTTATAATAAGAGATCCTATAATACCTATAGGCAAATCTTTTTGCGGATTTTTACATTCTTCAGCTGCTGTAGCAATAGCATCAAATCCTATATAAGCAAAGAAAATTATAAATGCTCCCGCAAATATTCCAGCAGCACCATGGGGTGCAAAGGGCACCCAATTATCCGGTTTTACATAAAAAGCACCTGCTATGACAAACAATGCTATAACTGCCATTTTCACAACAACCATAACAGCAGTCATTTTAGCAGAATCTTTGGTTCCTTTTACTAAAATTGCAGTTGATAAAAGCACCATAATAATCGCAGGTAAATTTATACAAATAGGTACACCAAATAACGTCGGTACAAATAAATCAGGATTTTCTGCCACTATTTTTGCAGCAGAGAAAGGATCATTAACTAACCAAACCGGCGGATTAGCAAGCCATGAGGGTAAAAACTTATCAAAACCACTCAAAAATTGCACAAAGTGATTAGACCAAGCACAAGCAACCGCAATAAATCCTATTGCATACTCAAGCATAAGCACCCAGCCTACCATCCAAGCAGCAAATTCACCCAAAGTTGCGAATGTATAAGTATAAGCACCACCTGCAACAGGTATCATTGTAGCAAATTCTGAATAGCAAAGAGCTGAAAATATACAAGCTATAGCTGCAACAACCATTGACACAACTAATGCAGGGCCAGCACCCAAACCTGAGCCATCAGCACTTCCTGCCGCTGCAATACCTACAATCGCAAAAATTCCGGATCCGATTATTGCTCCGACACCTAAGATAATTAAATCCCAAACACCTAAAGTTTTTTCCAACCCTTCAGCTTTTGCTTCCGTAAGCATCTCATCAGGTTTTTTAACTCTTGTAATAGTTTTCAAAAAGTTACGGGTTAACGTCGCACGACTGTATTTTTCTGCCATTTATCTTCCTTATAAGTTATTTACAAAGAGGAAATCCTAATTCTTCTCTTTGTGCTACGTACAATTTTGCAACGGCTGATGCCATTGTCCTTACTCTATTTATAAAATTTATTCTTTCATCTTTACTTATTACACCGCGTGCATCGAGCAAATTAAAAGTGTGTGAACATTTTAATACATAATCGTATGCTGGCAGTACTAATTTTGCATTAATACAATTATCAACCTCTTTTTGAAACAGGTCAAACATTGTAAATAGACTGCTTGCGTCTGATACTTCAAAGTTATATTTAGATTGCTCTATTTCATTTTGCAAGAAAATTTCACCGTATTTCAGCTTATCATTCCACATAATATCATATACAGACTCTTTATTTTGCAAGTACATTGCAATACGCTCAAGCCCGTATGTTAATTCTAGAGCAACAGGTTTTACCTCAAGTCCGCCTACTTGTTGGAAATATGTAAATTGAGTAATTTCCATACCATCAAGCCATACTTCCCAACCTACACCAGCGGCTCCTAATGTTGGAGATTCCCAGTTATCCTCTACAAATCTCACATCATGTTCTTTTAAATCAATCCCCATTGCCTCCAAACTTTTTAAGTACAGCTCTTGAGCATCATC
>CASGAK010000200.1 GCA_949299435.1 uncultured bacterium | reverse complement strand
TAATAGATTTCGATCAGTACTGTCAAGTCCATAGTTATCAATTTTCAAAATATCTAAAGATTCATTTGCTATATCTTCTGTTATTTTACCGTCATGCTTTACAATAGCAAAATCACTTACTCGTTTTACAAGTCTGTTAGCAATACGCGGGGTTCCTCTGGATCTTTTTGCAATCGCGTGAGCACCTTCTTTCGTGATTTCTATATCCAAAATCCCTGCAGTTCTGGTAATTACATCAGCTAACTCATTTTCTGTGTAAAATTCCAGTCTGTGAATTATTCCGAATCTGTCACGAAGCGGTCCTGATAGTTCACCTGCTTTGGTTGTAGCACCGATTAAAGTGAATTTGGGAAGCGGAACTCTTAATGTTTTTACGGTTTGACTTTTCCCTGTTGTCATGTCAAGGAAAAAATCTTCCATAGCAGGATATAGAATTTCTTCTGCTACCTTATTTAATCTGTGAATTTCATCTATAAAAAGAATTTCACCACTTTTTAAAGCCATTAAAATTCCTATAATATCTCTTGGTCGTTCAAGAGCGGGAGCTGAGGTAATTCTTATATTAACTCCCATTTGTTCTGCGATTACACCAGCAAGTGTTGTTTTGCCAAGTCCAGGAGGACCGTAAAATAAAAGATGATCAAGTGGCAGCTCTCGTTTTTTAGCTGCAGCTATTGTAATTTTTAATGTTTCTTTTAAAGCACTTTGCCCTATGTATGAATCAAAAGATTTTGGACGAATGGAGTTTTCAAAATTCTTGTCGCTCTCTGAAAATTCAGCTTTAATCACAGGATTTTTTGGTGCTTTGTCATGTTTTATTTTAAAATTGTCATCGTCTGAAATTATACTCATAATTTTTACTTTATATAAATTGAAATAAATTGTTTATTTAATAATTTTATGATAGCATAAAATTAGATAATAAGGGAAATATTATAAGGAGAGATTATGAAAATATCAGAACGTTTGGAGAAGATTCCACCGTATTTGTTTGCGGAAATAGACAGAAAAATAGCTGAAGCAAAGGCAAAAGGTATTGATATAATCAGTTTAGGAATAGGAGATCCTGATACTCCGACATTAGCACCGGTTGTTGCAGAGATGCACAAAGCTATTGATAATCCTAAAAATCATGATTATCCTCCTTATAATGGAACTGAAAGTTTCAGAAAAGCAGCGTGTGAATGGATAAAAAACAGATTTAATGTCGATTTAAATCCTGATACGGAAATGCTTGCAAATATAGGCTCAAAAGAAGCAATTGCCCATATTTTCTTTGCGTTTGTAGATAAAGGCGACTATACTCTTGTTCCTGATCCGGGGTATCCTGTGTATAAAAATGCAACAATTTTCGCAGGGGGTACACCATATTCAATGCCTTTATTGGAAGAAAACGGTTATCTTCCGGATTTTGATAAAATTCCTGAAGATATTGCAAAAAAAGCTAAATTGATGTTTTTGAACTATCCGAACAATCCAACAGGTGCTGTCGCAGATTTGGAATTTTATAAAAAAGCGGTTGATTATTGTAAAAAATATGATATATTGCTTTGTTCTGATATGGCATATTCAGAGATGACTTTTGACGGGTACAAAGCTCCTTCTGTCCTTCAAGTTGATGGAGGAAAGGATGTCGCAATTGAGTTTTATTCACATTCAAAATCATATAATATGACAGGCTGGCGTGTCGGATTTGTATGCGGGAATGCTCAAGCAGTAAAGGCTTTGGGTACTATTAAAAACAACATCGACAGCGGGACGTTTAAAGCTATACAAGATGCTGCAACTGCAGCTTTCACTGTTGATCAGTCTTTAATTGATAATCTTAATAAAATGTATCAGGAAAGACGTGATGCTGCGGAAAGCGGATTTAGAGAATTAGGCTGGAACATTAAGCCTTCTAAAGCTACTTTTTATTTATGGCTTCCCGTTCCTAAAGGTATGACAAGTGAGCAGTTTGTCACGGAAATGCTTGAAAAAGCACATGTGGTTGTTCCACCGGGAAATGGTTATGGAAGCTGTGGTGAAGGATATTTCCGTGTTGCTTTGACTAAGGATACCGATACTATTAAAGAATGTATCAGACGAATGAAAGCTGCAGGAATAAGATATAATTAAGATTTGTTTTTAATTTGTTAAGAAATAGCAGGTATGGTATAATTTTTCTATGGAATGTCCAAAATGCGGTCTAGAAATTGATGAAAAAACAACTGTATGCCCGAATTGTAAAAAGGTATTAAAGGTTGTATGCCCGATTTGTAAGACCATTAATAAAACAAATACTTGTAAAAAGTGCGGATATGTGATAATTACCAAATGTAATAAGTGTGGTAAAATTAATCAGACCGCCGATAAAAAGTGTAAAAAATGCGGATTTTCTTTAGAAGAAAGTGTAATATTAAACGAGGCTAATACCGATGATTTCGTTTTGATGACAATTGATTTTCCTAATGTAAACGAGCTTAGAAGTTTATTAGGAAATATTCAACTGTTAAACAAATTTAAAATCAAATTAGATAATATAATTTTAAATGTAGCTAAATCAGCAGGTGTAAGACGTCAGGTTTTAAACAATACTTATGTATTAAGGTTTGATAAGGATTATACTTTCAATAGCAGTGTGAATACAGCTATGATGACTGCTATAAAATTGCTTACTGAAATTACAAAAATGAATTACAAACTTACTAATAAGAAAAATGCTACTGTAAGATGTAATATGTTTTTGCTCAAACGCAGTGTATCGGATAATCCATATGACATTAAATCCGGCTTTAATATCAGTATGGTAAAACAAAGTGAAAATTTAAAGCAAAAAGTACTTAATACATTTCAAATTATTGCTGATAATTTTGTGCAAGAATCTTTGGATAAAATTTATAGAACAAGTCCTCTTAATTCTGTAATGATAAAAGGACAGATGGTTATGTTCCATGAAGTCGAAATAGACAGCCATATTAGGATTAACTACGAAGAGTTGGAAGATAAGCCTGATGAAGAATTACAAGTACCTAATTTTGTTCAAAACATGCTTGTAGAACAAGATAAATTGGACGGTGAAGCTCTTAGTAAATTGGAAAGTCCTACTGATCCTGATGCTATTTATGATATTGAGACAATTCAGTTTAATGAAATTCAGTGCGACTTTATAAGGACTGAAAATATTGATGTATTTTATCATGTTGTAAATAAATTAAGTGAGCACCCTTATGGTATTTGTGCTATTAAAACACCGCCTTTGTATGTCCCTTATTCTTTAAAGATTATATCTACTATCGAAGAATTAAATATTTATAAAAATATTATCAGCGTTACTTGCTATGATGAAATGAAATATTCTCCTTATTCATTTTTTAGAGAGCTTGTCGCTGCTATTTTTGAATTTACTGTATCTCAGAAATTGTTTAATACTAATGATTTTTCAATGTTCAAATCTATTGACCCTAATGATATGATAAAAGATTTGATAACTTTATCTCAAAGACAAACTGAAGATACAGAGGATACGAGATTTGCCTATTATGATATATTCTTTACGCTATTGAATGCAATTCCTGATACGCTTATTTTTATAGAAAATTTCGATAAAATAGATGCGAGCTCATATGATGTTATGAGGTTTTTATTTGAGCAGTTTGAGCGTTTAAAAATCAGTTATTTGATATCTTACGATAAAGATTTTTCTTTACATAAAGATATATATTCTTTGATGACTAAGCCTTATTATACTGAAATTGCCCTAAAACCGACTACTTTTGAGAAAATGATAGAGGAAAATAAAGAGTATTATAAGGATATAATGGATAGTTTCTATTTTCATAGGATAGCAAAGTATTCTTATGGAAGTATATTATTTTTAGACATAGCAATTCAGTACTTAATCGAAAGCGGTGTATATGAGGCTGATGAAGATGGTATAAGATTGATTAATCCTAAAACAATAATTATCCCTTCCAGTTTAAATAAGTTAATGAAAAGAAGATTAAATCTTTTGGAAGATGATGAAGATGCTATAAAATTTCTTGCAACTTGTGTGCTTTTAGGCACAAGAATTGATCAGATGACTATAAAAAGCCTAAATTACAAAAATATAGATGATATAATACAGATGTTGTCTGATCGCGGATATATCTATTTTTGGAATAATTGTATGTATTTCCCTAATTATAATTTACTAAGGGAATGTTTACTTTCTATGCTGAATAAAGATTTACTAAAATCTGTTGCAAAAGATTTGTTTGAAAAAGTCTTTATTCCAGAAATGCCAAGTCCTACAAAAGCCTATTTATACGGTTTATTGGATAATTCAAAAGAAGAATTTTTGGAATGGGAAAATTTGGCAAAAATTAATATTTCATTAGGAGATGTTGATGCTTATATAAGTTGTACCGGAAAAATTTTGGAACTGCTTTCTAAAAATACCGATGAAGAAAAGCAGGAAGAAATTGAGCAGTATAAATTAGATTTGTCAGAAAATATAGCTAATAATTTATCAGAGTACAGACAAGAGAAGTATTATAAAATAGCTGAGCTAACTTTGAATTGTTTGGAAAAAGCTCACGATAATGAAAAAATTATTTTACTTTGTAATAAAATGATTCAAGGCTGTATACAAAGCGGTAATTATACTTATGCATTGGAATTGACTCATAAAATTTTATCACGGCTTCAAAGCGGATCAATAGATCCATCATCACCTGATTTTAATAAATATTTCTTTTTAATGTCGCTAATTCATATCGAAATATTATTCAATATCGGAGCTTGGGAAGATTGTCTTGATGTAGGATATAAAGTTTTGAGTGTTGTAAACCAATCAAGCCTTGATTTGCTTGTGCCTGATAATTTTTCAAAAGAGCAATTTGAAAAAATTATCATTGATTCAATCGGTTTTGTCGCCTTGTCAAATGTATTGCAATTGAAAGGCAATGTTCAAGACTTTTTAAATTTAGTAAAGGGTGATATAACAAATTTACCGCCTTCGTATGATATATTTAGAGCACTTCAAGATTTTATTCATGGGGATCGAACTACTTACAGTCCGGTTATGGTATCGGAGCTTGACAAGTTCTCTGGAATACTTTTCCATATAATGGAAGCGATAAACAGATATGAAAATGACAGTAATGCCTTTGCTGAAGAAATATATCAGGCAAAAAGACTTGCCAAATTCCATAGACTTCATCAGTTGGAATATTTCTGTGATTTACTGATAGGATATGCTTACATAAACTTGGAATCCTATGATAAAGCCTCTTTGATTATTTATAAAATAATAAGGGCAACAGGTGACAATGGTATGTCAAATCTTACTTATATAGCTTGGTACTTTATGAGTGAGATGAATATAAGACAAGGCAGGTATACAGTAGCATATGGTATTGTAAATAATTCTTTGATACAGTTAGAAAAAGCTGACAGTTCAAATGAATATCTTTTAATGCTTTTCAAATACCAAATGTATAAAATATTTATGTATAAAGGTCAAGAAGATAAATCTCAAATTTGCATAGCACAATGCGGTTACTTGACTCAGAAATATAAGATTAAATTTGATTTTGATATGGATCCTTTACATTATATTCCCCAAGTTGATCCAGACGATGAAAATAATACTATAAATCCTGAAGTAGGAAGCGTACAAAGAGGTATAGATACGCTGGTACTTCCTCAAAATGAAGAAAGTGAGGCATCATGAAAGTTCTGTTTGCAGCAGCAGAGGTAGCACCTTTTTCAAAAGCAGGAGGCTTAGCAGATGTTGTAGGCAGCTTGCCTAAATATTTGGAAAAAGATGCTGAAATCGCAATTTTTACTCCCTTGCATGGTTGTATTGATCAAAAAAAATACGGTATAAAAGAACTTGAAAACTCTGAAATGTGGCTTACTTTCGGTAGAAACGGGCATAAATTCAGACTATTTATGACTCAATTGCCCGGTACTAAAATTAATGTATTTTTTGTACATAATGATTGGTATTTTTCTTGTTTTCAGGAGGTATACCCCAAATGGCTAGATCCGCAGTATGAGCATGAAAGATATATTGCTTTTTCTTTAGCAGTAATGGAATATGCAAAATTGTTGAATTTTAGAGCTGACGTAATACATGCTAATGATTGGCATACAGCGATGATTCCTGTATATCTCCATAGTAATTATAAATTTGATGATTTTTGGAAAAATACCAAAACCGTATTTGAAATTCACAACCTTGCATATCAAGGTGTTTGGTTTGAAAGTATCCTAGACTTTGCAAATATGCGGAAAGATATTGTCTATAATGAATGGTGTGTAGAGCACTATGGCAGAGTTAATTGGATGAAAGGTGCAATAAATTATTCTGATAAAATAGTTGCAGTATCACCTACTTATGCAAAAGAAATTCTAACCGGTGAATATGGGGAAGGTATGGATTACACTCTCCGTGGAGCTCAGCATAAGTTGTGTGGAATTTTGAACGGTATTGATTATGATGTATTCAATCCAAAGACTGATAAAACGTTAGTGAAAAATTATGATATAAAATCTATAGATAATAAAGAAGTGAATAAAAAGTTTGTCAGTGATTATTTTGGATTGCAATACAATCCCAAAAGGCCACTTTTTGCAATGATTTCACGACTCGTATCACAAAAGGGAATAGATTTGATAAGAGGGGCTGAAAGTGTTTTGTCAAATTTAGATGCAGATTTTGTCTTTTTAGGTACAGGTGATAAGGATTATGAAAATCTTTTAATTTGGCTTTCAAATAATACCCCTAATATCAGAGCTTGTATCGGTTATAACGGAGAGATGGCAAATAAAATTTATGCAGCGAGTGATTTTTATTTAATGCCTTCAAAATTTGAGCCTTGCGGTCTGAGTCAGTTAATTGCTATGCGATATGGTTCTTTGCCTGTAGTCAGAGCAACAGGCGGACTTGAAGATACCGTAACAGGCTATCCTTTGGATAATTCTACAGGTTTTAAATTTTGGGGATATGACTCCAATGCGATGGTTGATGCAATTAAATGTGCCATGTATGTATATAATGATAAATATACTCTTAATGCTATGAGAAAATCCGCAATGGAATCTGATTTTTCTTGGAAAAGAAGTTCAAAACAATATCTTGAAATGTATAAAGAGTTGGCTGGTAAATAAAAATTTGACTCAGAAAAAAAATACTTGATAATGTTGTGGTAATCATTTTTAATAAACGGTGCCATTGTGAATCAATATTTTTTTAAGTTGCATTTATCTATATTCATATCTTGTTTTACGGGAATTTTAGGACGTGTAATTACAACAAATGAATTTTTACTTGTATGGAACAGGTTTTTAATAACAGGTATATTTTTCTTTTTTATTCTTCTGATTACTAAAAAATTTTGTTTTGTGCATGCAAAAGAATTTTGGAAAATAACAGGGCTTGGTGCACTGCTTGCAATCCATTGGATACTCTTTTACGGCAGTATAAAGTTTTCAAATGTTTGTGTAGGACTTGTCGCTTACTCAACTGTTGGATTGTTTGCAGCGATTTTAGAGCCGATTATTTTAAAAAGAAAGTTTTCAATACGGGAACTTTTTTTCAGTATGATAACGATTTGCGGAATAATTTTAATTTTCAGTTTTGATTTTGAACACCGTCTGGGGCTTATTTTAGGCATAATTTCTGCTGCTGTCGATGCATTATTTACTATTTTGAATAAGGTAGTGATGAAAAAGCATACCTCAAATACAATGCTTTTTTACGAATTGTTAGGAGGAATTATTTTAACTTCAATGATAATACCGATTTATGCAAAAGTAACCAATCTTACATCAATTATTCCGACATTTCATGATTTCTTTTATTTGTGTATTTTATCTTTATGCTGTACTGTCTGGCTGTATAAATTGCAAATTCAGGTGCTTAAAAAGTTGTCGGCTTTTACCGTAAATTTGACATACAATTTAGAGCCTGTGTATACAATAATCCTTGCAATGGTAATATTTAACGAAGCAAAAGAATTGAATTTAGCATTCTATTTAGGGCTAGGACTCATTATATTGTCAGTGGTAATGCAGACAATTTGTGCTATGTTTTCCAAAAGTACTGCGAATGCTAAAGTAGCAGAAACAGTTAAAATACAATTTAATAATCAATAAAATCATTTCATCTCCAGTCTATGAAGATTTTGAATTAATATTGCACAAGTTAAAAAAAAATGTTATAATTGAAAAGCAAATATGTAAAGTTAAAAAAATGAAAGGGGGCAGAAATGCAGACTATACTTGGATTTGCGGGGGGGGGGGGCACCTCAGAATAGGCTCCTTAAAAGGATTTTTTTAGGGTTTACCCTGGCAGAAGTTCTTGTAACTATAGGAATAATAGGTATTGTGGCGGCACTTACCATTCCTAATTTGACTAGAAAATGGGAAGAACGAGCAATAATTTCTAAATATAAAAAGATGTATTCAACCTTGGCAAATGCTTATAATCGTGCCGTTGCGGATAATGGTAGTCCCGAATATTGGGATTTGTCAGATAAATCTTCATTATTGAAAATGCTAGAGCCATATTTAAATGTAACAGAACGTTGCTATAATAAAAAAGGCTGTGTATCAGATGGTTTATTCAATGCCTTATCAGGTGAAGTTCGTTATGGTCGTATCAGTCAAAATACTGCATATCCAAAATTAAGGCTTAATGGGGGATTTTCGCTTGTAGTTCTTGATCCTATTCATAATGGTTGTGAATACGATTCTACCTATACAAATTCTGAAGGTAATACTGTTACATCTCATATAACAAATGATTGTGGACCTATCACTGGTGTTATAACTAATGCAAAAGGTAAAAATTATATAAATTATTTGGGAAAGGATCATTTTATGTTTCAAGTAACAACAAAAGGTATTTATCCCTATGGCTATAACAGGCAAGATACTCATATAAGAAAATACTGTAAAAAAGAATCTCTAGAGGCAGATGATCCAAATGCCGTTACAAACGGACAAACTTGCGGAGCTTGGATATTAAGATACGACAATATGGATTATTTTTATGAATAATATCAAAAGGTGCCGATTTAAAGGCACCTTTTGTTTAAGTTTATTGTGCGTTAAACGACTCCCCTTTTAGTTGTATATTTTTCTGTTTAGATCGGCTTTTCTTATTCTGACATTTTCAGGGGTTATTTCAACCAATTCATCATCTCCGATGTATTCAAGACATTCTTCCAATGCCATAAGT
>CASGAK010000199.1 GCA_949299435.1 uncultured bacterium | reverse complement strand
TTGCAGTTTGCAATTGCAGAATATGGTGATGTAGAACTTTGGATGGGCGAGCCTAAAAATTTTACTTATGAAGAAAATGTAGAGTTTGCTAAGAGATATATCATGCCTTATATAAAATATAATAAATATGATAATTGCTATGAAAAGGCAGTATGTATCTATATGACAAGCGGAGGAATGTTTGCATTTAGATATGATAGTATGGGTGGGGATATATTATATTTTATTAATGGTAAAAATGATGAGAATGCTTCAAAAAAAGATTTATTAAGAAATTGTTTTGTTTTCCAGTTCAATAAAAACAATGGTACTGATGCTGATGGGAATTTAATAAAACGAGATAATCGAAAAACTACAGTAGAGCCATATACTTATCAATGGAACGGTACTTATGAAGATTTAATTAATCACCCTGATAGAGGTTGTAGTGCAATAAGTACAAAGAAATATGGTACTTTTTGCACAAAACTTCTGCAGATGAATGACTGGAAAATTACTGATGACTTCCCTTGGTAAAATGCTTAAAAACAAAGTATTTTATAAATAATCTTAAAAATCAAACGAACTATACCCCAGATACAGGAGGTAAATCAATACTTTTAAGTCTTTGCTCAATTCTTCTGTACCATTTCAAATGTTGTTTAAATAAAATTTTGTAATCAGAAATTTCACCATGAGAAATTTCATAATCCTGCTCATCACAAACCTTTGTAAGAGCCTGCTCCAAAAGATGAGTATATTCTTTTCGATCTATTTTTGCATTACTTAACTCAATTCTCTCACCGAATTTAACAATAACCTCCGGTCTGTTATCTCTCAAAAAGCAATAATCAATTGCAACAGGAATAAGATTTACTTTCCCATATCTTTTGACTGCATTTTGTGCAATATATGTAAGTCCTGTCTGAAACTCAAAAGGTCTAAAATGCGGAGGTCTAATTATTCCTTGAGGGAAAATACATAACATATTTCTTATATCGCCCACCACATCAACTGAATATTGCAAAGCTTTCATAGCTGACTGCGGAGATTTTTTATTAACGGAATAAGCCCCACCACGTCTTAAAAGGGGGAAACGATTAAGTTCTTCAACCATAAGACGGATTTCTTTGTGGAAAATTCTGTGAGTAATATTATAAAATACAATCCCGTCCCACCAGTTGCAATGCGGAGCAAAAAGAATTGTCGGCACATTCTCTCCACCTTCATAATAGTTTTCTTCACCCTTATATCTAAAGGCATAAAACCTGTTTTGCAACATGTTAAAAAAGAACATACTTGCAACCCATAGCCAAAATCTACTTGTCTTTGCCGGTTTAAACTTCTCCTCTTTATTTCTAAGTTTTGTCGGAGGGATGTCAGAATATAATTTTTCCTCTACAGTCATAAATTTATTCTACTCCATTATCATAAAATAGGCAAATAGCTTTTATTTAATTTTAAGAAAAGTTAACCATACTTATGTTTGTCCGAAAAAGTCTTGCAATAAGATATAAGAGTGAGATTTTAGAGCGGCACTCTGCCGAACAAAATTTGAGAGGGGGAGACAGAGAGCTACCCGCTAGCCTTGCACACGTAAAGCTGGCATAGTAGTAAAGGTCCACTTTTAATACAGATATTTAGAATTTTGAGATTGATATTTATTTTAGATTGTTTTATAATGAGCACAGCAAAGGAGAGCTTATATGGAGACATTGACTAAAAACGAGGGGATAATTACCAAAATAATTGGACCGGTTATAGATGTTGAATTCCAATCCGGGGAATTGCCTGAAATTTATACAGCATTGAACATTTATAAAGACGACGGCAGTTATGTAGTAGCAGAAGTACAACAACTGCTTGGCGGGAATCGTGTAAGAACAGTTGCTATGGCATCAACTGACGGACTTAAACGCGGTATGAAAGTAATTAATACTAATGAACCTATAAAAATTCCAGTAGGTAAGCCCATTTTAGGAAGGATTTTAAATGTAACAGGTCAGCCTGTTGATGAAATGGGACCGGTAGAAACTGATACATACCTTCCTATTCACAGAGAATCACCAAAACTTGTAGATCAAAATACAAATATTGAAATTTTAGAAACCGGTATTAAAGCTATTGACTTGCTTCAACCATATCAAAAGGGCGGAAAAATCGGTCTGTTCGGTGGTGCAGGAGTCGGAAAAACCGTATTGATTATGGAATTAATTCATAACATCGCAATGGAACACTCTGGAGTTTCTGTATTTGGCGGTGTAGGTGAAAGAACTCGTGAAGGTAATGACCTTTGGAATGAAATGAAAGAATCAGGAGTTATTGATAAAGTTGCTCTTATCTATGGACAAATGAACGAGCCGCCAGGAGCTCGTATGAGAGTCGGGCTATCTGCATTGACTGCTGCTGAATATTTTAGAGATTTTTCAAAACAAGATGTATTATTATTCATTGATAACATATTCAGATTTACCCAAGCAGGATCTGAAGTATCTGCTTTATTAGGACGTATGCCTTCAGCTGTAGGTTATCAACCAACTTTAGCAAATGAAATGGGTGAATTACAAGAACGTATTACATCTACAAAAGACGGATCAATTACATCAGTACAAGCAATTTATGTACCTGCAGATGACTTAACTGACCCGGCTCCGGCTACGACATTCTCTCACCTTGATGCATCTACCGTACTTTCTCGTCAGATTGCATCTTTGGGTATTTATCCTGCGGTTGATCCATTAGAATCAACTTCAAGGGTTTTGGATCCTAATATCATTGGTGAAGAACATTATAATGTTACACGTAAGGTTCTTGAAATTCTACAAAAATACAAGGATTTGCAAGATATTATTGCAATTTTAGGTATGGACGAATTATCAGACGAAGATAAGGAAATCGTTAACAGAGCAAGAAAAATCCAAAGATTTTTATCTCAACCTTTCTTTGTAGCTGAACAATTCTCTGGAATTTCAGGTAAATATGTTAAATTAGAAGATACAATAAAAGGCTTTAAAGAAATTGTAGAGGGTAAACATGATGATTTACCCGAACAGGCATTTTATATGGTAGGTACAATTGAAGAAGTTGTAGAAAAAGCCAAAAAAATTGCTGAAGGCAATGCATAAATACTAAATCAGTGAGGTATTGAAAGTGCATTTAAAAATAATTACACACGAAAAAGTTGTATTTGATGAAGATGTCGACGAAATCTATACAAAAGGTATGGACGGGGAATTTGGCATCTTAAAAAATCACGTACCGGTAATGGCAGCTCTTGATATCGGCGTTACAAAAGTTAAACAGAATGGTGAAACCAAATGTTTTACGACAATGGGCGGCGTATTACAATTTTTGGAAAACGAATGTGTCATATTGACAACAACGGCAGAAAGTGGAGATGATATTGATGTTACCAGAGCACAAGAAGCTCTAAGACGTGCCAAAGCAAGGCTTGCCGATAACGATGCTGCAATTGATGCAAAACGAGCAGAAGCTGCTGTTGCAAGAGCTATAGCAAGACTCAAGGCAACTATGAATAAATAACAATTATCAGAAACATGAAAAATAAGGCGTACATAATAAATTATATATGCCTTATTCTTTAGAGAATAATTAATAAAAAACTACCAGGGATAATCGTCCTTTATTTCCCAGCCGTCCATTTCTATTACCGCACCGCAATAATTTCCGTTGCTGTTTTTATTACAATTAGTCCGCAAAAGTTCATCACGACTTTTATTTCCATGATTATACATCTGCAATCGATAATATTTCTCG
>CASGAK010000198.1 GCA_949299435.1 uncultured bacterium | reverse complement strand
TTTTTGGGGCTTCATATACAGGTAAATCGAAATGATTTTCATTATCTACAACACGAATTACTTTTGGAATAATTTCCGCGGCTTTTTTAATAACTACATCATCTCCAATTCTTATATCAAGTCTTTTCACTTCATCAAAGTTATGCAAACTTGCTCTAGCGACAGTGCTGCCTGCAAGATTAACAGGAGTTAAAATAGCGACAGGAGTCACAGCACCTGTTTTTCCTACATTCAACTCTACGTCTAGTAATTTGGTAGTAGCTTCCTCTGGCGGAAATTTAAATGCCGTAGCCCATTTAGGAGCTCGTGCAGTATAGCCTAATTCTTCTTGATACGCCAGTTTGTTTACTTTGATTACGACACCATCTGTAGCATAATCCAAATCGAATCTTTTAGTTTCCCATTCTTTGCAATATTCAATAGCTTCGTGAATATCACGACATAACCTTATATTCGGATTTACTCTAAAGCCCAGTTTTTTAAGATACATCATGCTCTCATAATGTGTCTTTGGCGGGTTAGGAATATTTTCCAAACTCGAATTATAGACAAATATTGACAAATCTCTTTGGGCTGTAATTGTACTATCTAATTGTCTTATAGAGCCAGATGCGGCATTTCGAGGGTTTGCAAATGGCTTTTCACCACGCATTATACTTTCCTCATTCAACTTTTCAAAAGAAGTCTTGGGCATATAAATTTCACCGCGTACTTCTACATCGACATCTTTGAATAATTTCAAAGGAATAGCTTTTACTGTTTTTAAATTAGTTGTAATATTTTCACCTGTAACTCCGTCACCTCTAGTAACTCCTGTTGTAAAAATACCTTTTTCATAAGTTAAAGCTATTGCAAGTCCGTCTATTTTAAGTTCGCATACAAGCTCTACTTTATCTTTAAAATCCTTTGACAGTTTTTCATACCAAACAACTAAATCATCATAATTATAGGTGTTATCTAAACTGTATAATTTATACTTATGTTTATATGGCAGAAACTTCTCACTTATTGACCCTATACGCTGAGTTGGACTATCTGCTGTTCTGTATTCAGGATATTTCATTTCCAACTGCTTTAATTCTGCAAATAACTGGTCATATTCGTAATCACTGATTGATGGGTTGTCTTCTACATAGTATAAATAATTATGTTTGTTAATTTCGTCTTTTAAAAAATTAATTCTATCAATCATAGCCCTAAATGCTCCCTAAAATAAGTCTTATTCCAATTCAATTAATTATAAAATCATCAACAATTCTCTGATTACTTTTGTTGCAACCGCAGTGGATACACCTGATGTATCATAATCTGGTGCAAGTTCCACAACATCAGCACCGATTATATCAAAATCTTTCAAATACTTAAACCATTCTATCAAAGTATTAAAATCCAATCCGCCTGACTCAGGAGTTCCAGTGCCTGGCATAATTGAAGGATCTAAAACGTCTAAATCAACAGTCACAAAAAGTTTTTTACCTTTCAAAACCTCTAAATCCGTAAACTTTTTAGCGAGCGTATTATGCTTTTTCATAAATTCAAATTCTTCTTTCATACCTGATCTTATACCGATTTGGCGAATATTTTCAGCCCCCACAATATCAGCACAGTGGCGAATTACAGCAGAATGCGACATTTCTTCACCCAAGTATTCTTCTCTTAAATCAGTATGTGCATCGAAATGAACTATAGCTAAATCTTTATAAAACTTTGATATTGCTTTAATTTCAGGTAAAGTTACCAGATGTTCCCCACCGATACCGAATACTTTTTTGCCATCGCGATAGATTTCAGAAACGTTTTTTTCAATCAAATCTAAAGATTTATAAGTATTACCGAGCGGAAATTCCAAATCCCCGACATCATGGAAATTTACATCTTCCAAATGCTTATCAAAGTAAGGAGAATAATCCTCCAGCCCCCAGCTTGCAAGTCTGATTTGCTCAGGAGCAAATCTTGAGCCTGGTCGGTATGATACGGTACCATCAAAAGGTAATCCGAGCATTACAACCTTTGATGTTTCATAATCAGGATTTTGCCCTATCCAATTCTTATCCAAAAACGGTCCTGTCAACATATCGTTTCCTCCTTAACTCGTATTATCATTTTACTACAAAAATACAATATTTTTTTTATAATCTATACAAACGATTGATTTTAAAAGCAAAAACATTAAAATAATCTTATGAAGAAAAGTTTAATTTTATTAACTTTAATATTATCAACAGTTACTGTCGCATACAGTGCGAATGTAGATTACGAGCAGGTCTATCGGGATATGGAAGTTCCTACACACAGATATATCCATGATGTTGATCCCGGAGAATATTATGATACACAAACTTCCACCTGGTCCCCCTATCCTCTTTTCAGGCTTGCAAGTCCCATTTATTTTAAAACAATCACAATCGAACCTGGTTACTATGTCCTTACTCCTAGAGAATATAAAGGAAATTGGTATATATTATTCAAAGAAAGTGGAAAAATAAAATATATCATTCCAACATATAACAGAGAAATTGTTCCTGTGACATTTTATGAAGACCATATCCCGCAACCCAAACTGACAATTACGCAAAGTCTGCATATCAAGGCATTGGATACCATAGGAAAATTTTTCCCAAGTGCCAAAAGAAAACCGACTCCGCAAACTTACCTTGAATCAACTGATTTAGAGCATAATTATCTGTCCCTTGTAATCTATTGGGGAAATTACAGATATTATACAATTTTCAGAACTATTCAACTTTAATTAAAAGCAGACCTTCACCACCTGCTTTTCCAGCTCTTGCTAGCCTGCTCTATCTTTCACTGTCTAACTCCCTCAAAACAATACTTAACTGTTTTGTT
>CASGAK010000197.1 GCA_949299435.1 uncultured bacterium | reverse complement strand
TTGATAACACTTGGTATAATCGGAGTAGTTGCAGCTATGACAATTCCGACGTTAATCGGAAAATATCAGGAAAAGCAATTCAAGACAGCATATAAAAAAGTGTATTCAGAATTATCCCGTGCATTCCAAGAAGCTCTTGTAGAGCAACAGTTTACAAGGACTACACAATATAAAGGGGCATCTACAGAAGAAGAATTTAATATTTTAAAGTCAAAATTTAAAGTATCATTGGATTGTGGTAAAACAGACATATATCGTTGTTGGAAAAAAGGCGATACTTTATGTGGAGGATCATGTCAATCAGGTAATGCATCAGATGGTATTGATATGGATAATGGTCAACCAGCTGACAATGATTCGATTTGTTTTATAGATATAAGCGGTCAAAGCTGGTGTTCTTATTCTGCTATAGAAAATATATTTGTAGTGGATACAAATGGATTTGCAAACCCTAATCAATTTGGAAAAGACAGATGGATTTTTACTTTTGCTGATGAAGATAATAATAGAGCTAGTAATTATCAAGATTATAAAAAAGTAATACCTTTTCAAAAAAAAGATATTTTGACCCAAACCTCCTCCTGTAAGCACCCGCCTTGTTACTACCAATCTTGGCTTTTGGATTAGTCTATTTATTATTTAAAAAACAAGCACTGATGTGATTTTCAGATATTACATAATTTTCAGGAACGGATTTTGAGCAAGGCTCAAAACAGTAGCTGCATCTGGGGTGAAATCTGCAGCCGCTGATATCCTGATGAATTGTAGGGGGCTGTCCTTGGATTGTCTCTAATGTTTCTCCGCGTTTTGCGGGCATAGAATTTAATAGAGCTTTGGAATATGGGTGGTTAGGATTGTCAAAAAAGTCCTTTGCTTGTGCTTTTTCAACTATTCTACCGGCGTACATGACCGCTATTTCATCTGAGCTTTCCCCCACAAGCCCCAGGTCATGCGTAATTAGCAATATAGACGTCCCCATTTGTGATTTTATATCTGATAATAAATTCATAATCTGAGCTTGAATAGTTACATCAAGTGCGGTTGTCGGCTCATCTGCAATTAAAATTTCAGCTTTACAAGCAAGTGCCATAGCTATTATTGCACGCTGCTTCATTCCGCCTGAAAATTCATGAGGATAAGATTTAAGTCGCTCTTTTGCACAAGGAATTTGTACCATTTCTAATGCTTCTAATGCTTTCCGCTTTGCATCATCACCTTGAAGCTGCTGGTGAATCTTTATTACCTCTAAAAGTTGATTTTCTATTGTATATAGCGGATTTAGCGATGTCATAGGATCTTGCGGTATTAAAGCAATTTTAGCCCCTCTTATGTTTTGCATTTCTTTTTCAGGTAAAGTTAAAAGATTTTGGCTGTTGAAAATGATTTCGCCAGCAGTGATTTTTGCAGTTTTAGGCAAAAGTTTTAAAATGCTCATCGCACTAATTGATTTCCCGCAGCCGCTTTCTCCGACCAATGCCAGTGTTTTACCTTTTTCTAGGTCAAAATTTACATCAAAAAGTGCCTGACGAAACCCGTTTTCTGTTTTGAAACTTAAATTTAAATTTTTTACTTCTAGTATTTTCATATCTCAAATTATACACGATAAAATGAAAAACTAATAACTGCCCAGTATAACAGATTTTAAATATTACAAAATGTTAAGATAGTTTTAATAGGCGGAAACATTGTGATAGAGCTGTTTATGCTTTTTACTTACTTGCTTGAAAGCATGTAATCATGCAATTTTCAGGGGCAAAAATTGTTTATAGGTGTATAGGGGATAAAATAGCACACACTATTTTATGAAAAAGGTCAAAATTGAAAGGGGAAAATTATGACAGATGCAGTAAAAGGAGTTACAGTGCAAACTGCCAAGTATGAGGACGGACAATACAGACGTTCACGACTGGACAGAGCAAAAGCACGTGCATTGGAATCAAGTAGGCAAGCAAGGAGTGTTTTTCAAAAGGAAAAGGCAGAGGAATACAAACGTAATATTCCTGAGTTGACTAATCGTGAAGCAAAATCTTTTGGTAAAAAGACTATGCAGAATGAACGTGCAGCTGCAAGAGTAGACAACAGAATGGTCTATATCGATCAAAATAAGATGAATGCAGTAAGTGCGGCTATGCCTGACAGAGAACACGTATATATTAAAGATGAAACCGTTCGTAGAGTTATCGCGGAAAATCCTGAAGATTTTTATGTCAACGGTGAATTTTCAAGTGATCAATACAAAAGAAGGTTTGGAGGCTATACCGGTTTTGATAACAAGGGTAATTTAGATGAAATCCATACAGCTTCTACTGATTACGGTATAAAGAAACGAAAAGTCAGAACGGCTATGAAATATGCAGGTTATGAAACTGAAAAAGATTTAACTTGGTTGTATAAAACTTTAGCAGCATTAGGAGTATTGGGTGCTTCAGCAGGTACCGGAGCATTAATTGGTGCAAGATTTACAAGTAATGTATGGGGTATCCATAATGACGGCTCAAGTGAATTGTTAGATACAATCACATCAAGTTCGAATGCTGCTCCAGTCGGTGCATTAAGAGGTCTTTTAGCCGGTATTATTCCTGCCATAGCACTTGCTGCTGTCGTTAAAGATAACGGCGGTAAGGATATATTCAACGGAAATACTGCTGAAGAAATTGTCGCTAAAGGTGAAAAGAATATCGAATCTCGTATCAGAGGTGCTAAAAACCAAAAAATGATGAAAGCTATTTTGAGAATGGAAAATATCTCTAATGAAGATAAAGCATTTATCTTAAAACTGGCTTATGGTGAATTGACAGGTAAAAAAGTAAATGACAGAGAACTTGCAGCGGCTTATGAAATTGCAAAATTCTGTAATGAGCACCCGGATTTCGATCCGAAAAATTATGACAAACTTAATGGTGAAATAAAACCTTTAGATGTTGAAACTCATCATGACGTTAATGTGGATCCTATTATAACAGATCAAGATACAGGAAATAATGTACCAGGCGATGATGAAGAAGAAAATGAACCTGTATTATGTGATTTAGGTATCGGCAAAAATGATGGAGTAAAAGTCCATGATTACATTGTCAGAGCAGGTATCAAAAGTAAAGATAAAAACGGAAATCCGATAACTTTGGGTGATAACCCTTACAATATTGTATTGGGTAAATACAAACGTGCTGATGGCAAACCGATGACACATGATGA
>CASGAK010000196.1 GCA_949299435.1 uncultured bacterium | reverse complement strand
TTGTTATCCCTTTTTTAATATGCTTGATTGGAGAGGGCTTAAATCCGTTTTTGCGGGTTCAGCGGATTTGCGGACGGACGGAGTGAACGAAGTGAAACAAGTCTGGTGAGCGAACAGATTGAGCCGACTGTAGCAAAGCTACTTAGGCGAAACTCTGAGAGCGTGAAACAAATCCAAGACAAGTCCTGCCTACGACACCATAATTTGTAGATTTGGGAGAGCTTTAATCCGTTTTTTCAAGTTCAGCGACCTATGAGTAGCATGCGAAGTATTTTGCGAAAAGAATAAAATTCTTTGAAGCACCGGAGACACATTTAACGCGAGCGACCAAGACAGCGGGAGCGAGCTGAGGCTGGAGTGCTTTTGGGGGAGTAATGAAGTCACGAAAACAAACCTTACAGACTAATGACTAAGAAAATTCTTGCATTCAATGGAATAAAACCAATCTAATAATTAAAGTAAGCACTCCATCATCTCATTAAGAGCCAACTTTGCAGCTCGAACAGGAGTTGCACAAGATGTACCGACTACCTTACCAAAAGATTTTCCGGGGGAAATAGTTTTCGTTATAGGGATATCAGTACCATGTAACCCCGAAATACTAATCCCTTCTTTGGTCATTTTTATAGGGAACTCATAATTTTCATAATGCTGAGTAAAAAAACTGTTTCTAGAACTTGAACTGAAATGCACTTTACGCATTGAATTTAGACCGCCTACCCCCTCAAGACCAGTAGACAATAAATATATATTTAAACTACAATTACCATTATTCCCTGCACCTATAAGAAATCTTACTTTATTGGATATTTTTCTAAATAACTTATTTGTTTGAACTAAACTATCAATACATTTTATATGATTTTCTAATTCACTCTGAATTTTTTGTCCTTTTCCCTTGATAGGCATATTGGAAGTGCAAGATTGACCAAAAGAAGCTGAAATACAACTTGTATCTTTATCAATTGATTCATATAATTTTCTAAAATATTCTTTATTAACAATATCAGGTTCATACTCATATAAAACTGTTTTATATTTTGCAAAAGGATTGTATCGTCTTGCTAATATATTTATCAAATCGGTATGAGTAATATCAATACTATCAAATTCATTTTGAATATGTATAGATATGACATCTTTTTTTATATCAGTTAAAATAACTGTCTTAGGTTTAACTACTGCGTTTTTTACAAATACACCACTTTCATCAAGTATTCGCAACTTTTGCAAGCCGTTCTTTGTTCTCCCTTCATCAAGCAAATGATAGCCTTTATTATCTTTAGGATTTATCCAAAATGCACGTTTATATGTATCTTCCAGTGTCGTTGATTCTAATCTTTTCAAGTCTTCCGGTAGTATTTTTGAGCTTGTAAGAACTTTTTTAGAACGAATTATGTATTCATCTTTTATTGCAATTTTATTCATTATTCTTGCCAGCTTCATTTCTTCTGACAAAAATCGGGGCAGATCAAAAACTTTACCTGTATGCGGATAAGTAACAGATGGGTTTATACCGTGAATTTTTTGTGATTTTGTTTGCAAAACAAAAGTTTTTCCACTGGCTTTTAACCAAGAAGAAGTTTTTTGAGCAAAACTTAAACCAATTTTTCCTAGTCCCATGAAAATATCCTGCAATTTCCCTATATTTTTATAAAAAAGTTTTCTTTAAAAAATTTGCCTTATTCATAAAATTTAATTAGACAAACTTAATAAAAATTATCATTGCACAACATTACCATCACAAGATTTATACGAAAACTAAACTCAAAAATATCTAAAACTAACGAAATTCTACTTATTTTATTTTTTCCAGTATGGTCGAAAGTTTTTTATTGCAGTTTTTGCCGATTCATAATCTCCTGCAAAATTAATAGCTCTATCATCTAAAAAGACACTTGAAAAAGAGTTTTTTACATTAGTTACATCTTGAATAAAATCTTGCAAGTTATTATCCTTCAACCATTTTTTGGTTAATGTTTTTTCTCTTGTGGTGAATATTTCTATCCTGAAATTTTCAGATAAATTTTTCAAAAATTCATAAGCACCTGGTTTAATTTGCGGAATTTCTTTTTCATTAAAACTGCCGTTGTACTCATTTAATACGCCGTCCAAATCTATACTTATAAGTTTTTTATACATATTTTATACCCACATTTAGTACATCATTAGTACATACAAATTACTATAACATACCTTAATAATATAAATCAATAGGACATAAATTAAGGTAATTTCATGATAAAAACACTTACAGAAAGAGGCAACGGCTGGCTGCTTATTATACCAAAGGCTATTATTAAACTTCTAGGGCTTAACCCTGAAAAATCAAAAGTTCAATTTAGAATTAAAAACAAAGTTTTGTATATTCAAGAAATTTTTCCGGAAAACCCCGACTACGAAAAATTCCTTGTACGTTCACTAAGCAAAAAGAACTCGAGTTATGGACTATATATGCCAAATTCAATTCTTGAACTTTTAGAAATTAGCCCTGACACAGACAAGCTAGATCTTACTATTGAAGATAATCTACTAATTATCAAAAAAGCTGACTAAAATTTTGGTGGTTAAACAACATACCCAAGACTATTTATTAGGGTAAAATATAATTTTAAAATCCAAGGCTTGTAAGATTATTTCAATTTCATTTGCATTCAAAGTATTATTTCTCAGCTTTTGAGAAAGATTTTGAACTGTATAATGTTTATTTTTTTGTTTTGAAATAATTTGAGCGAGCTGAGTTAAAGTGATATCTTTATCTATCAACAGCTTTTTTATTTCATTGCATAATCCCATATTGAAATCATAGCTCATTATAAAATATATTGACAATTTTAAAGTTATAATTTAAAATTAAAGATATAATTTAAATAAGGATAGTATTATGAATAAAGGATTTACATTATCAGAAGTTCTGATTACATTGGGAATAATCGGAATAATAGCAGCAATGACGCTGCCTGCATTAATTTCCAACCACAATAAAAAAGTCATAGAAACAAGGCTTGAAGCATTTTATTCAATCATGAATCAGGGTATTTTGCTATCTGAATCGGATAATGGCGATAAAAAGTATTGGTTAGAGGCTTATCTTAAAACTTATTGCAGCAGTCAATATTCAGAAAGCTGTCTTAGACATTTTTATAATATCTACCTGAAAAAATATGTAAAAATTACTAACACAGAATACATATTAGATCCGGATAACAAAAATGTTGGTATGTTGCTTTTATATTTTGCAAACGGCAGCGGAGCTAAAATGGGATATTCAGGACGTGATTATTTATTTTTCCCAAATGCAGCAAAGATGAAAAAAAATAACAATCAAGACGGAAAAGATTATTTCCGATTTGGACTATATCCTGCAGGAGCAGATGGCAAAAGAAGGACAGAATTTCTAAACAAAGGGATAGAACCCTATATAACATCAGACTGGGACGGGACAAGAGAAGGGCTTAGAAAAAACAAACAAAATTATACAAAACTTATACAACTAAACAATTGGAAAATTCCAGATGACTATCCGATAAAGTTATAATATAAAATATTACAAACACAAAGACGGTTATAAATAACCGCCTTTTTCAAAACTATCTTCCAATTTCTGTCGCACGCTGTGCCATTGATTTGGTTATATTCACAAGTGCCAAGTTAGCTTCATATGCCCTTTGAGCCATAATCGCGTCCGCCATTTCAACCATAGGGTTTACGTTTGAAGCCCTTATATAACCGTTTTCATCAGCATCAGGGTGACCGGGCTTATAGATTTTTTCACCCAAAGTCGGGTCTTCAATACAGCCGTTAAAAACAACACCACCCTGCAATAAAGGTAAAGTTCCAATACCGAAGACATCTTCTTTCATTTCATTTAACAAGCCATGGAATGAAATTTCTTCAGTTGCATTCAAAACAGGAATACGTCTTACATAATTAGGCGTATCAATGTTTGCCATGTTTCTTGAATGCACGTCAAGTCGCAATCCGTGTGTTCGGAGAGCTCTTTGACCTATATCCATTGAACCCATAAGACTCATAATTTTACGCTCCTGTTCTTTTTTATTCTGCAATTATGCAAAATTAATTACTACTTACCTACATTTATTACCGTTTTCATTTCAGTAATTATATTTGACATACGTCTTGTCGCCATTGTGTATAAAAGTGCGTTATTTTGTAATTCCATCAATTCTTTATCAGGTCTGATTTCCTCATAAGTTCTTTGCGAAATTACAGCAGATGCACCAAGCCGTTCTGACAATTTTGTTTCCAAAGGACTGTTCATTGACCCTAAGTATTCAGCGAAATCGACATCGCGTCTTACATAACCAGGTGTATCCATATTAGCAAGATTAGAGCCTAATGCGACTTGTCTTTGTGTTATCAAGTCCATCATTAATCCGACTCTTCCCATATGATCCAGTGATGTAAACATTTTCGTCCTTTCTTTCCTTTTTGGCTAAATTTTAACCAATTAACTATTCCCTTATGTTGATTGATTTGTTGTACATATCATCTACGACCTTCATTAGCCTGGTGCTTGCAAGCATTGAAGCATTCAGTCTAAGCATTGTACTTACATTATCGTAGATGTTTATATTTGAGTTTTCCAAATTATTCTGAGCAAAATAATCATGATCTTTCACTAATCTTGCTTCACCTGATTCTTCTGTCGGAACAAGTTTATTTAAGCCCCCTTGGATAAGTCCTTCGGGATTGTCAAATTGTACAAGCGGAATATTTCCTAATTTTTTTCCCGGAGAATCAACCGCATCATAAGCTATCACATCTCCGTTTGGCTCTATGTAAAATTTATAGCAATTCGTAGGAAGTTTAATTCCCTCACCTACAATCCAATCGTCATTTGTCACCAAATAACCGTCTTTTCCTTGTTTAAAAGACCCATCACGTGTATATTGCACCTCACCTCTGGGTGATACGACAGGAATAAATCCCGGTCCTTTTATAGCAACATCATAAGGGTTACTCGTAATTTGGATTGAACCTTCTCTATGATCGGTTCTTATAGCACCTGTTAAATACCCGTCCTCATCAAGCATTTGCTCAAACCTTACAGATTTATAGCCGTGTGTATTGAAGTTCGCCAAATCATTTGCAACATAACCGAGTCGCTCCCATTGATTTGTTACGTTATTTACACTTCTTCTTATAATACCTTGTAAATTATGCATAATCTTATCCTTTTTTATTTAACTATGATGTAGAACCTAATTGAGAAATAACTTTTTGTAAATTTTGGTTCTGAATCATAAACAATTGTCTGTTTGCTTCAAAGTTTCTAATTACAGGCATCATTGCTATAAATTCATTTTGCAAAGACACATTTGAAAACTCATTGTAACCCTGTTTAATTTCAGGATCCATTATAACAACACCGTTTGCATCGACCACACCAATACTGGCTGCAACTTCCATTTTATAAGTATCTTTATTTAGCACTGATACAAGTCCGTGATCATCTACTTTTATATCTTCTAATTTTTCAGGAACTAATGGTAATTTAATCGGCATACCCGCATTTGAAAGCACACGTCTGTCATCAAGGGTTAAAAGATTACCTTCTTTGTCCAGCTTAAATCTTCCGTCACGAGTCAATCTTACCCCATCATCACCTTCTGTTTGAAAATAACCCTCTTTAGCTATCGCAAAATCCAAAGGGTTAGATGACATTGTAATTCTGCCTACTTTGGTATCTGTAGTTTTAGAAATTCCATGCACTCCGATAAATTCGGAAAATGACGATACAACCGGCTCTTGTCGTTGATATCCGACTTTATCAAAACCGTTTACGTTTTCATTGGAAATAGACATCAGCTCAGTCTGCACCTGCATAGCCCGAATTGACAAGTCTATACCTCTTTCAAAATAACGTACTCCGCCATTAATTTTCATAACTACTACCTCTGTTTACTTTTTATGATTATACGGCTATATTTACAGTTTGACGTACTTTCATAAAAAAAAATCCTCTATTTAGATGGCTTTTTTATTTTTAATAATGATATTTAAATAAAAGTCAAAGATTTATGTACATATTAAAATCGAAGATAAAAAAGAGGCACCGAGT
>CASGAK010000195.1 GCA_949299435.1 uncultured bacterium | reverse complement strand
CCTAAAATGGCTAAAACAATTATTGAAAAAACTCTTCAAGCTCAAAGAGCAAGAGAAGCTGCAAGAAAAGCAAGAGAATTAACAAGAAGAAAAACAGTTCTTGAAAACTCAACATTACCAGGAAAATTAGCGGATTGCTCCAATAGAGAGCCAGAAAAATGTGAAATTTTCATAGTTGAGGGTGATTCAGCTGGCGGGTCTGCAAAACAAGGACGGAACAGAATGTTCCAAGCTATTTTACCGCTTAGAGGTAAAATTTTGAATGTTGAAAAAGCAAGGCTTGATAAGATTTACGGCAACAACGAAATTCAGTCAATGGTACAGGCTTTTGGGATAAACATAAGCAAAAATGAAGAAGAAGTTGATCTTGAAAAACTTCGCTATCATAAAATTATCATCATGACCGATGCCGATGTTGACGGTGCTCACATAAGAACATTACTTTTGACATTCTTCTTTAGATATGCAAAACCGCTAATTGACAACGGATATGTATATATCGCACAGCCTCCGCTTTATAAAATTACAACAGGCAAGACTTCTGAATACCTGTTTAATGAGCACGTACTTGATAAGATGTTAAAAGAACGCGGAATTAAAAATTTAAGTCTATCAGATAAGACAAAATCAAAAGTTAAAACCGGTGATGAATTGCTTGAACTTATTAAAAACATGTCAATATTCTACAATTCATACAACAACCCGATTTTGAACATGTTTCCTGCTGTAGTACTAAGAGGCTTAGTACGTGCAGATATTCAAGTAGAAGACTTTGACAACCAAGATAGAATGAATGAGATTTGCGAATACCTAAACAGCTATCTGCAAGATCACGCTAGAAACTATAACATTGCTGAAGCAGAAAATTACAAAGTATCAGTTAAATACAATCCTGAAAACGCTAAGTATGCTCTGCAATTAAACTTGAATGAAGAAGAACACGTAATTATCACTCAAAGTATTGTTAAAAGCAGTGAATTTAAACGTCTAAGAACTTCTTATCCGCTTATCAGAGATTTCTTAATTGAAGAAGAAGAAAAACTGATATTAGAAACTGATACCGAACAATATGATATTACATCATTTGAAAAACTACAAAAAATAATTGACGACAGAGGTCAAAAAGGATTAACAATCCAACGTTTCAAAGGGTTAGGCGAAATGATGCCGCAGCAACTTTGGGAAACAACAATGGATCCTGCGACAAGAACTTTATTAAAGGTAAATATCGAAGACGCAATGATGTGTGACCAGCTATTCGATATCCTGATGGGCGATAAAGTCGATCCTAGAAGAAACTTTATTGAAGCTAATGCGGTATATGCAACAAACATTGATACATAATAAAAAAGGCGGGAAAAACTCCCGCTTTTTTATCAACAAATATATGAAAAATTTCCGAAATATGGCACACAACTGAAGCGAACAGCTTAATAAGAGGGAAGAATAAAAAGGTCACAAAGATAACTTTTGTGACCTTTTACTAACCTACCAAGGGTAATCGTCTTTGATTTCCCAGCCGTCATTCATTATTTTTGCAGCACAGTAATATCCATCACCATTTAAAGAACATTCTTGCGAAATATCCTCCGGAGTCAGTTGATAACCATTTGGAAGTATTCCTTTTTTCTTTACTCTTCTAAAGAAAAATACATCTTTACCAAATTGATTTGGTTGTTTATAACCATTTAAATCAACTACAATAGAATTATCTTCCGTGTACAAATCGCCCCCTGCAATTGATACTGTATAAACAATGCCATCAGCTGTAGAAAAAGGGACACGTCTATCTTGAATAGAAAAATCATAAGTAGTTTTAGTACCTTTAAGATACTTATATGGTCTATTGCTGTTATATCCGCAATCTTTAGGAATATGACAGTAAGTAAGTACCTTAAAATGTGGAGCCCAATATTTTTTCAAATAAACCTCTGCATCTCCCATACTATAACCACTCTCCCAGTATTCATATTCTTCATACTTTGCTTCGGATAACCTTAGTGCTTGATTTAGCAAGGTATAAGCCTTTTGCAGCTTCGCTACAGTTTCTTTTTTCTTGTATCCTTCAATCACTCCCGGAATTGTTAATGCTGCAATTATTCCGATTATACCAAGCGTTATCAACACTTCAGCTAAAGTAAATGCACATTTTTTGCTATTTTGATCACTGCTAAAAATTCCTTTTCGCTTTGGTGCGTCAAAACGACACACACGACCCGTTAATTCAACTATATTCTCATCACTTTGAGCATAGTTAAAAACTTTTATTAAAAATGCACAAACTACTTTTAACTTATATCCAAAATTCTTTAGTAGATCACAAATATTTAAATAGAGTAAAAACCTTAATATACTCGGAATTTTTACAATTACCCCTTCTAAAATCGGCTCAGGAGCGTTATTCTCGGGTGCCTCCCCCCCCCCGTAAATCCTCTCATAGCTTGCATCTCCAGCTCCTTTCATAATTTATCGGTTTTCATCGTTTACTTATTTATTATAACAAATCTTTTTATCTTGTGCAAGGATAGTTAAAATTATACATTATTTCGTGTGATTTT
>CASGAK010000194.1 GCA_949299435.1 uncultured bacterium | reverse complement strand
TTTTTTGAAGATTTTCTTCTGATTTTTTGCTAATTTCTTCTATTGATTTAGATATTTTTTCGGTTAACTCATTGACAAGTTTATTCAAATTTTCTTTTAAAGACTGATCTTTTCTGCCTATAAGCCTTTTCAAAGGCTCTTTATTTCTGACTTCCCAGCCTTTGTCTATTCCCCAAATATCTTCACGATACATTTTATTAGCGGATTTGCCTCCGTTAAATTCATTATTATTATGCCAATCAAGTTTTTCTTCAATATTCTTTTTGCATTTTGCAATGTATTGAGATTTGTTATTTACATATTCTTCAACCATTTCTTTTAAGCAATCAGATACTTCATCAGAGGCTCTTTCAATTCGCTTCTCATTAATTATATGCTCAGGTGTATTCCAATCCAGCCCGTCAAATTGAGGATTCATTTCAGGAGCTGTTCTTGTTCTCCAGCCATTGGATTCATTAGTATAGTCAACGGGACCTCCTGTGGCTGTTGTTAAGTATGGTACCCCTGCTGCTTTAGCTTCCAACGGTGTAATTCCGCACATTTCTCGTCTTGATGTGAATCCGCTGTGGGTAGCACAAGCTACCAATTTGTTTGGGAAAAATCCATCGACATACATTGCGTTATGTTTATATTTACCACCATCATATTCTGCTATTTCTTTTAATATGGATTTTATTTGTTTAAAATCATCTGCATTTTTATCCCAAGGCTTGTCGCCTGCACCATTTAAGAGTTTTACTATACTTTTTAGTTCAGGTGATACGTCTTCTCTTTTTAAAAATTTTAAAAATCCTTTATAAAGTATGGGATAACCTTTTTGTTCATCAGGTCTTCCCCAGCCAATAATCAACATTTCGCCGTCTTTAAATCTTGACAGACTCCCTAGTATGCTTCGACCTTCTTCAATTTGTTTATCATTGAATAATACTTTATTTAATGCGTTACGACTTTCTTTTTCTGCATCTTCCAGAAGTCCTGTAAGCCATTTAGCATTTTTCGTTCTATTATTAATGACTTCTTCGATATTATTTCCGTTATAGATTATAGGTGTAAATCCGCTTTTATTTGCAGATAACCCGTTTAGTCCTCGTCCAAAATCCGCGGTATTATTGTCAAGTCCTAAGGTCGCAGGCGTAGAACCATTAAGCGGACTGATTGTGTCAAGATTTCTTAAATCGCCACCAATACCTGAGGCTACGTCCATTTTAGAACTTTTCATTTCTTTATCAAAATTTGGTGATACAGTTCCGAAAGAAGTGTTTTTAGGGTTCATTTGGGTTGCAACTATAGCGACTTTTGTCAGATTATAATTACCAAAAAAGTCCTTAAATTTGCCGATAAACGGCTCAAAACATTTTTGAACAAAGGTTTTTTCTTCCGGTTTTAAATTATTCCAACCTCTGCTGTTTAGGGCTTCCAAAAGCTCATATTCAGGTAGCTCTCTTAGGGCTTTAATATCTTCGACATCAAAAAGTATTCTTGCGAAAGCAAAAGGATTATCAGTTCTTCCTTGGTAATTTTTACCCGGATTGTGAGCTGTATAGTGAGATATCGTACCGTTGTAGTAATCATCACCATTTGCAGAAGCATTGGCTAAATGACTGAAAAGTGTTGCAATCGGTCTATCATGTCCCCAATAGTTCGCTGGGTGCCAGTAGCCGAATTCTTCTGTGTTCATAAGTTTTTCTGCTTTTAGATATGCTCTGCAAAAATCTGAGTTTATAATTTCAGCTTCAATGCCATCAGCTCCGTTTGCTCCATATGAATAAGGTTTTGTTGTTTTTGCAAGTTCTTCTGTCCATATCCAATAATTAGGAGTATCTTTTAGTTTATTATATGATGGATTCTCTGCTGATATTTTAAATATTTGAAATTTGATTTTTTGAGTTTCACCTAATTTGACATCTGACATTCTTTCGATTTCATCTATAATGCTTGTAGGCTCTATTATGCAATATTTTGATAAACTTGTAGCCTCTTTTCCGTTAGGTTCACTTTGAATTACATATTTTAAATCTTTAAGATCAAAGTTATGCATTTTAGCAAATTCTTCTTTGCTTACACCCGGAGGTGCACTCAAAAAATAGCGTGCTTCTATTTGATCAGGGAGTTTTCCGTCCTTTAGCGGAATATCTTTTGTTAATAAAAATTTGTATCCGCCTAAATGGTTGTTATATTCATGTACGGGGGCAAAACTTCTTACGTCTAGTTTTTCATGTTTAATCATGCTCTGAGGAGCTTCATAAGTTACGACACCCAGTCCGCCTTGAAAATCTTCTGGTAATCCTGTCCCTTTATTTTCGTAGGCAAATGATGCAATTTGATGCATATTCCGCTCTCCGCCGGTAAAAGTTATTTTTGCAACTTGTGGTCGTAAAGTTATACTGTCAGATTGGGTTATTTGATTGCTCTTTAAATATTTTACTTGATTTTGTACTTGATTTTTTTGAATGTAATTTGCCCGTTGAAAATTATAGGGTATGATAGATCCTACTTGCATGTTATTTTACCTTATCCCTTACTATTACCGTTATTTTGCAGAAAAATGAATCTCCTGCATGTATTCTAAAATGCTGACATGATTTTTTTCAATAGTTAAATCAGATTATGTTAAGGAATATTAAGTAAATTTTTTTAACTTTATAAAGAATTTTTCCTTCCTTTAAAGTATTATAAAAAAGTAATTTGATAAGGAAATTTTATGGAAAGATTTTTTGGGATTTTTGGGATAATTTTTATATTTTTAATAGCTTTTTTAATGTCAAATAACAAAAAAGCTATTAACTATAAGACTATAATAACAGGTTTTTTGTTGCAAATCTTTTTAGCGGTATTTATTTTCAAAGTGCCTATAGGCAGAACTATTTTTATGAGTCTTGGTGTGTTTATCACTAAAATTCTTGATTTTGCAAAAGAGGGCGGAAATTTTGTATTTGGACATTTGATGGGTTCAAAGAGGTTAACGGAACTTTTGGGAGAAGGTACTCAAGTATTTGCACTACCCCTTGTTGCTTCCCTTATTTTTATGATGATATTAGTAAATATTTTGTATTACTACGGTATTATGCAGCGAATAGTTCCGTTGCTTGGCAGGGCTATGAATAAACTGATGTCAGTGAGTGGTGCGGAAGCTCTTTCAAATGTGGCCAGTGCTTTTGTTGGACAAATAGCTGCACAGATTATGATAAGACCATATTTGGCAAAACTTACTCGTTCTGAACTTTTAGCTTCAATGGCAGGGAGCATGGCTTGTATTTCTGCAGCTACTATGCCAATTTATATCGGCTTAGGAGTTCCTGCACAATATCTTCTTGCAGCATCAGTTATGGCAGCACCGGGGGCACTTGTTATTTCAAAGATTGTATATCCTGAAACTGGAGTTCCTGAAACCAGTGAGGATATTAAAATAAATTACAGTAAAAGAAGAAGACCTTATATCAATTTGTTTGATGCTATTTCACAAGGTGCTTCTGAGGGAATGAAAGTAGCTATTAATGTTATTGCCATGATTCTTGCACTTGTTGCTCTTGTCGCTTTTGTTGATTGGATTCTTGGTGGCATAGGTAGGCTGGTTGTAAATTACATGCATATTAATTTTGCTTCTTTTGACTTAACCCAACTTTCTTTACGAATGATTTTAGGTAAGATTTTTGCTGTTTTTGCTTATCTTATGGGAGTCCCGTTTGAAGAAGCAACAACTGTAGGAAGTCTTATGGGTACAAAGTTGGTTTTAAATGAAATGGTGGCTTATGTTGATTTAAGTTCTTTGCCGCAGGCACTTTCTAATAAAAGTTTCATAATTGCTTGTATTGCACTTTGCAGTTTTGGAAATTTTGGCTCTATTGCAATACAACTAGGCGGTATCGGTGAATTAGCACCAAACCAAAGAAAAAACCTTGCTAGATTGGGGGTAAGGGCTTTGATTTGCGGTACACTTACATGTTATATGTCTGCTGCGATTGCTGGAATTTTATTAGGGTAAGATGTTAATTTTTAGTAATAGGTCATATTTATTGTATAGCTTTATTACATTTGAAGATTGAGAAAAAATACACCTCTAAAAAAATATTTTTAGAGGTGTATTTGGTTTATTATAGTAATTTATTATACACAAGCAAATTCTTTATTTTCAGTATTGCCTGCAACTATATTATCAAATCTATGTACGTCATTAAGATATGTATTTTTAATTTCTCTTAAATCTTTAGCCATCAAAGTTCTTGGGGCATTTTCAGCCAAAGAATGGTTTCTTAGCAAGTATGACGGGTGGAAAATTGTCATTGCTGGGTATTCAACACCATCAACTGTAATTGTCAGCCATTGACCTCTGATTTTTGAGATGGTTGTTTTCTTATCCAATTCAACAAAAGATTTTAAAGCAGTGGCCCCGCAAAGAATAATTGCACGAGGTTTAATGACATCAATTTGAGCATTCAAAAACTTACGGCAAGCTGCTTTTTCTTCATCAGTCGGGACTCTGTTTTCAGGAGGTCTGCATTTAACTGTATTAGTTATATAAATATCTTCATCTCTGGAAATTCCCGCATTAGCTAAAAACTCATCTAAAAGTTGTCCTGCACGTCCTACAAAAGGCATACCGCTTTCATCTTCCATTTCTCCCGGGGCTTCACCAATAAAAACAATTTTTGCAGTTTCAGGGTTGCCGGATCCAAATACTATATTGTTGCGAGTTTTAGCTAATTCACAACCTTTACAACCGCTACACTTTTGTCTTACAATTTCCAGACATTGTTCTTTCATCTCTTTTCTCTCCTTGTTTATATGTGTTATTTTTAAATAATCCTACATTATATTTTTTACAATATCGTTTCAAATCTTTCATGACAACCTCCGAAAGTATGAAAACTGCAATCAAGTTCGGAACTGCCAAAAATAAAGTGAAGGCATCAGATAAGTTAATTATACTTTTAAAATTCATAGCAGAGCCTACGACTATGAATAGACAATATATTACTTGAAAAGTACGAGTTGTCAATTTAGAGTTCCCGAAAAGGAAATTCCAGCTTTTTATTCCGTAATAAGAACCGCAAAGCATAGTCGATAATACGAAACAACTAGCCATAAACGTAAGAAGTATCGGGAAGAAGGGGCAGACAGATCCGAATGCTTTTGAAGTCAATTCAATACCTGCAAGTCCGGTATTATTAAGGTATACTCCTGATACAACGATTACAAAAGCTGTAGCACTGCCAACAATGACTGTATCGACAAAAGGTTGAAGCATTGCAATAAACGCTTGAGCGACGGGCTTACTTGTTTTGACGGCTGAAAATGCAATAGGTGCAGTACCGAGTCCCGATTCATTCGCAAACATTGCTCTTCTAAATCCCCAAAGCATACATGCAAACATTCCGCCTGTAATAGCCTGCGGTTTGAATGCCTCTTTTATGATTAATACAATTGTCTGTGGCAAATGGTGGATATTGAAAATACATATAACAAAAGCTGATAATACGTATAAACTGCACATTACAGGGGTAACTTTTGATGTGAATTTACCGATAGCTTTGATGCCGCCTATAATTGTGAAATAAGTGATTATCGCAACGATAAGTCCTAAAAGCCAGCTTTGGTTTGCAAAAAAGCTCTTATCTCCTCCAGTGACTTCAGTTATTTGAGTTGTCATAGCATTAATTTGGAATAAATTCCAACCGCCAATCATTGCAAAAATACAGCAAAGTGCATAAATTTTAGATAGGTACGGAGCAAATTTACCAAAAATTTTATGGTTTTTTAGTCCGTTTTGAATATAATACATAGGTCCCCCATCGACTGTGCCGTCAGGGTGGATTTGTCTGAATTTAAGTCCGAGCAGAACCTCTGCAAATTTTAATGCCATAGAGAAAAATCCAGCTATAATCATCCAAAAAATTACACCTGGGCCTCCTATTGATACTGCAGCTGCTGAGCCTGCAACATTGCCGATTCCAGCAGATGCGGAAATCGTTGCAGTCAGTGCCTGAAATGATGATACTTCGCCTTTTTTCTTTCTTTTAATTACATCTTTGTGCTCGTAGTTTTTGGTGATTAATTTAATTGCGTGTTTAAATCCCCATACTCCTACAAATCCAGTTCTGAATGTAAAATAAAGTGCTGCGGTCATTAAAAGTGCCACAAGCAACTGTACTTCTACTCCATTTATGTGTATGGAGCAAAAAATTATCCCTGAAATTTTGTCGGCTATAGGTGATAAAAAACTGTCAATTATACTATCTAAATTCATCAATATTATTATAATACAAACATATAAAATTTATCTATTCATAAGGTCATAGAAATCTTTAGCAGAATATCCCCCCTTCTCTACAGGGTGACAAGTTGTAGAGCTTGATAAATCAAGTATTAGTCCTGCTGAAGTATCTGAATTTCTTCTAATATAAGTAACAAAAAGATCGTATCCCCATTTATTAGGACCTTTGTGTCCGTTTATATCAAATGCAAACAATGGCAATTTCTGTAAAGTACTGCTGGTATAAGGTATAACTATCAGACCATCATTAAAAATATAAGCACTAGCGTTATTTTCAATGCGGTCTTTGTTAAATCCACCACAGTTTCTTGTAAAATAATCTTGTGCTTCATCAGTGTCCTGACTTGGATTATTTTCAGAATATACACTTTCTCCACCTTTATAAGAATCAGGAGGCAGACACCCTTGAGCTAAAGCATTGCTTTCACAGAATTTTATTTTATTAAAGTATTTTGTCATAGTTGAAAATAACAGTGAACATTCAGACGTTTCATTAGCTGATTTCCCAGTTCTAGTGTAATAGCATTTTGCCCCACTGAGTTCAAAGTCGGCTTTTTGCAGAGCGTTAGATAGTACGGAGTATGCTTTTTTAAATTGTTGTTGTCTTACATGTAAATCATAT
>CASGAK010000193.1 GCA_949299435.1 uncultured bacterium | reverse complement strand
TTTAATATAATTAAATCTTTTTCATACTTCCAGCTATTCTTAATTCCAACGAGCTCTGTTTCAGGGCTCTTTTTATTAATCTTTTTGATGTAATATATAACTATGAATGAGAAAGAAAAGCAAGCTAGGGAACTTTTTAAAAAAGGTTATAATTGTGCACAATCAACGTTTTGTGCATTTTCAGAAGAATTGGAAATAGATTTTGATACTGCATTAAAACTATCATCATCTTTTGGTGGAGGCATGGGACGTCTAAGGGAGGTCTGCGGTGCAGTGACGGCAATGTTTTTGATTGCAGGTTTGAAAAAAGGTTATACATCATGCGATGATGATGAGCTGAAAGCAAAGCATTATAAACTCATACAGGATTTGGCAGATAAATTTAGACAAAAGCATGGTACAATTATCTGTCGTGAGCTTTTGAACTTACCAGAAGGGGCTGATTCTCCAATTCCTTCTAAAAGAACAGCTCAATATTATCAAGAGCGTCCTTGTGAAGATTTTGTCGGATATGCTGCAAAAATTATCAGTGAAAATTTATTGGATTAGTTAGCCTCGGGAGCTTCTTCTTTTTGCTGATAATTAACTTCTTCTATAAAATCTTCTTTTACTGTTTCTTTTATTATCGGTTTAATATTGATTTTCAAAATTGGGAATAAATCATCTCTGCTTTTGAAATGAGAATAAATTAGAATTCTAGGGAAACTGGTTTCAAAAATTCCTTTAAAAATATTATCGTTTGCTTTATAATATTCAAATTGATATTTATAAAAATCCCTGTCGGTATCATTTAGTATCATATAGGCTCTTTTCCTAAAGATTGGAGATTCTATGGTTATTTCATTATCTTTAAATTCTGATACCAATATAATTCTTACGTCAGGAAATAAAAATTGTACTTGCTCTTTAGTTAATTCTTTTGATTCAAAGTCTTCGCCATTGAAGTTTAATTCAAAAAATTTAAGCAAGTGAGCGTTATATGCTATTAATTTTCCAGAATATAAAAACTCGTAGGTCGAATTTATATCATATTGTTTGTCTTTATAAAAGTATTCGGAAAAACTACCTGTGCCGACGGAGATATGTTTAGTAAAAACATAATCTTTTAGTCCGAGGTTTCTGGACCAAATTTTTGTATTAGGATTATAATCTACAATTTGATTATCATTTATTGAATTTAGCACACTAGGGTGAGCGGTGTATGCATAGGACACTCCAGACAGTAAAATTAAACTCAAAATTGTAAATATCGTTTTTTTCATAAATCCTCTTTTTGTTACTATAAGCTATTCATTAATTTGGTTTTTTAAATTTTGTTTTACATCAGCCAACGGTCCGTTATTTGGAGTCCTTACATTGTTATAATACTTTTTAATGTAAGTGACGGGAAATTTAGGTATCCAGCTTGCTTTCATAAATATTGTTACTGTATCAGCACCTTTAGAAAGCATTAGCTCATCAATGGTTTGTTCATAGGCCGGTGAAATTGATGAAAATAATTTGATAAAATAATCTGTTGCTGTGACAACCGAATAGCCTGTCGCAGGAAGCGGATTAGTAATAATTTCTGTGATTTTAAAGTTTTGGTTTTCTTTAATGTTTTGGATATCCTCAGGCAATGTAAGTGTATCAGCTGTGACTTGTTCAATTTCATACCACTTACCGTTGTATTGAATACGCATAATATTAGGTTTAGGCATATAGATATCATCACATTTATTATCAATTAATTGTTTGCCTTCAAAATCCACAATACCGTATTTAAAATCTTTATATGTTAAAAACATTCCACCGAAAAGCAAGTCTATTTTTGAATATTCGGGTTGTACAATTATATCCCCTTGCTCGTCATAAATTCCATAGTCATGGTCGTTTCCGAGTTTTGCAAATTTACCTAAGACTCTTTCCGCATGTCTGAATTTAGGTTTGATAATAAAGTTGCCGTCACAGTCCATTATTCCGAATTTATTTTTCTTTTGGACAATAAAAGATGTTTCTCCAAGTCGGATTATTTTTTGAAAATCGGCAGCTGCAATAATATCACCTTCAGTGCTTTTTAGACCAAATTTATTATTTTCACTGTAGATTTGAGTATTTGCCATCGTATTTTGAGCAACATGCCCTGTAATAGCATATGAGCTGCTCGAAATAGATAAACATAACAAAAATAACAATACTAATTTTTTCATACTTACATTTTAGCATAAAATTTTTTTATGATATAATTTTGCCAGGGAGAGATTATGAAAGTCGGTAAAAAGGTTAAAGTTTTTTCTATAGTACTCGTAACACTTGTTATATTGGGAAGTTTGCCTTTTGTGTTGTATTTGAATGTGCTGCCAAAGGTTATATCGAGCCCTAAAGCAGGAGCTTTTGTGACAAAAGTTGCTAAAAAATATGCAGGACTTGATTTAACTATAAAAGATTCTGTGTTGGAAACATCTTTAAATCCGACTTTAGGATTTAGAGTCGGTCAAATTACATTGCAAAAAGCCGATGATGAAATAGTAAATTTGAAAAATTTCGGTGTTCTTTTAAATTTTGCGGAAATTTTCAAAAAACATATCGTAATCAATGAATTGGGTGCGGATTATATCTTTATTGATGTAAATAAACTTTCAGAACTTGCTAATACAGAAAATAAAGAAAATAAAAAAGAACAGGAATTTGATTGGAATATTGATATTTTCAGTGCCAAAATGTTTGTAAAAGATTGTCTTTTTACTTTTAAAGCTGAGCCTGATACTTTTATTAGGTTCCGCGGGCAAGACATTGAAGTTAATAATCAAGACGAAAAAAACTATATCCACTTTAGATCGCAGACCGAATTTGAAAAAAATAATAAAAAAATATACCTGACTGCTGCAGATAGAGATTGTATTTACATTCAAGATAATAAGATAAATGTAAAAGATTTCAGATTCTTTATCAACCGCTCAAAAATAGTTGTTAATGCCTATGCAGATAATAAAAAAAATTATTACTTGGAGGCGGTTACTAATAATTTTGATATAAAAGATGTCATAAAAATTGTAGAGTCCAATCTTGTTATAAGCAACGGTAGTATATTACTTGCAGGATTTAAGGATTTGCAAGGCAGTTTTAATTCAAAACTTGTGCTTAAAAAAAATAAAATTGACGGTACTGTTACTTTAAACAATTTTTCTTGTATATTGCTGCCGCTTAATAACCTCAAATTAACTTTAAATGAAGGGAAGGCTGTAATAAATAATAAAGATATATTACTGCAAAATGTAAAAGGTTATTATGGTAAAAGCAAAGAAAATACAGTAGTAATGAATGGCGGTATATATGATTATTTTAAAAGTGCGAGGACTTTAGTGACTACGAATGCTGCTGTGACTAATGAATTTGCTGTAAATCATCTTTCAAAGGTCGTTGGATATCCTTTCGAAATGGTCGGCAAAGGCGGCAGCAGAATTATATTCGAAGCTGTCGGGGATAAAATGGATTTGACTGCAGCTTTTAAACTTGCAAAAGGGCAAGATATTCTAGTTGATGGAATGTCCCTCAGTCCTACCTCATATGATCGTGCTGTGAATGCAGTGATGCATTTTAAGGGTGATGATATTAATATAGAAAAAATAGATTATTATATCGCTGAAAATATCCAAAAAGGTTCAAAGGTAAAACCGATTTTGACGGTAAAAGGTAATGTCACAATGGCCGGAATTATAAAGGATATGGGGTTTGAAATTCCGAAACCTTTGCCCAGTGAATTTTTAAATCTTTTCGTTCAAGGAAAAGTATTTAAACGTGGTACTATTGCAGGAAATCTGCATTATGTAAATACTGGTAAAATACCAACAATTCAAGGTGATATGAAAATCCAAGGAATGCGTATCCCAGCCCAAAGATTGTTTATAAAAGAAGCCACTTTGAAAACTACTGATTATTCTATTATTTTAAGTGCTAACGGCAGATACAGAAGGACTGCTTATGAAGTTTCCGGGGATATAAAAAATTCACTTTTATTTCCGATTGTCGTTAATGATATAAATTTGAAAATTGATGATATAAATATTGAAAGAATTTTAAATTCATTTAATAATCAAACAGCATCTTCACAGGTAAACAAAGAAGAATTTACAGTCACAAAAGAAGTAGATGCAAAAACTGATGAACAATTAGATAATGATGATACCGCACCGATTTTGAACCCGGGATTGCTTGTAATAAACAAATGTATTTTACACGTTGTAAAAGGCTCTTATAAAGATATAAATTTTGGTAATGTACTTGCCAATTTAACTTTGGATAAAGATTGTATTTTGCGTGTAAACTCAAATAGATTTGATATTGCAGAGGGAATTTCATCTACAAAAATTGAATGTGATTTGAAAAAACATTTGTATTCTTTAAAACTTGGAATAAAAGATGTTAACAGTGATATAATGGCTACATCATTGCTTGCATTGAAACGCGAAATTACAGGAAAAGCAAGCGGACTTATTGAATTAAATACAGATGATTCTTTAAAACTTAACGGACTGATTAAATTTGCAGTTAAAGATGGAACTATACAAAAAATAGGATTAGTCGAATACATATTGAAATTTGCATCGTTATTTAGAAATCCTCTTGCAATGATTAGCCCTGCTACTTTTTCGGATTTGGTAAATGTGCCGGAGGGAAATTTTGACAAAATAACAGGTGAGTTAAGACTAAAAGATAATGTAGTAGAAAAAATCAATATAAAATCTCAAGCAGACCAGTTGAGTGCTTTTGTTGTCGGAAGATTCGACTTGGAAACCAGAGATGCGACTTTGAGAATTTATACTAAAATGAGTAATGCTAAAAAAGGTTTTGCTGGGGCGTTGCGTAATTTTTCATTGAATAGTCTTGCAAATCGAGTGCCTTTAAGCAGTCGTAATGACAGTAATTATTATTCGGCTGAACTTTCTCAATTGCCCGAGATTAATGCTGATGAGAAAGATTGTCAAGTATTTTTGACGACCGTAGACGGTGATGTTGAGCATAATAATTTCTTATCTTCTTTGAAAAGAATAAAATAATTTAAAATGATTTCTTGAGATTGAATAGAGAGTTTCTGAAAGGTGAGTTAATGGATAGTAGAGAAATTCTAAATTTAATGGTTGAAGATTATAAAAGATTAGAGGAAGTTGAAGCAATTGTCTTAGGTGGTTCTTCTTCGGTGTCAAATGCCGATAAAAATTCTGATTTCGATATATATATATATTGTTCAAAAGAACCGGATATTGAAAAACGTAGAAATATAGCTCTAAAATATTCGGAAAATCCTGAAATTGATAATCATTATTTTGAAACTGGAGATGTCTTTTATTTAAAGGACACCGCGAAGCCTATTGATATAATGTATCGATCAATTGAGTGGGTTTGCCAAAATATAGAAGATGTTTGGATAAATAATAAAGCATCATTAGGTTATACTACCTGTATAGTGGATAATGTAAATAAATCTCAAATTCTATTTGATAGGAATGGTAAATTCAAAGATATTCAAACTCTTACAGAGACTCCATATCCAGATATGCTGGCTCAGAATATAATAAAAAAGAATTTTTCATTTCTAAAAGATGTAATGTTTTCATATTTTGACCAATTAAAATCTGCCGTAATAAGAAATGATTTTGTAAGTGTCAATCATAGAACCTCTGCTTTTTTAGCAAGTTACTTCGATGTGCTTTTTGCAAAGAATAAAATTTTAAATCCTGGGGAAAAGAAACTAGTGGATTATGCTTTGAAAAATTGTAAAATTTTGCCTGAAAATTTTGAAAAAGATGTAAATGATTTTGCAGTCGGTTTGGTTGAAACCCGTCTAAATACAGCAGAAAAATTGGTAGAAAATCTAAGAAAAATATTATTGTAAATTAAATTCAATCATTTGCCGAAGGCGGGACTTGTCTTGGATTTGCTCCACGCTCGGAAAGTTTCGCTTTTTGACCCTACGGTTCAATATCGCTCAATTT
>CASGAK010000192.1 GCA_949299435.1 uncultured bacterium | reverse complement strand
GGATCTTCTTCTGTGTTGAACCAATTAAATTTGTCTGCTATTTCCAATTTGCTTAAAACTCTGCTTAATGTTCTGTAGGCTGAGCCTCCAACGTTTTCTATTATAATTTTGTCTTCATAATTTTTTATCAAATTTAAATTGTGTTTTTGTGCTACCCCTGATTTTAAATATTCAACATATAAATTAGTGCCGTCTTCTAATTTTCTCATTATTTTTTCATCAATGAGTGCACTGTCTGATTTTGAAATTTTAATTTCATAGGTGCCGTTTTTTTCTGTTTTATCGAATATTTCTTGAATCTTATCAACAAATTCAAGGCTTTCTTCAGGGAGATATTGACTGCCTTGAGAGTTTAAATCTTTTGTTGCATTCTTAACCGAAATTCCATGACTTGATGTTATGTATTCTCCACCCAGTAAATCGAGTTTGAAAGCTAAAAATGATGCAAGCCAAATAGGAATAGTTCTTCTACCATCAGGAAGCAGTGTTTTAATTCCTTGTGCTGCCTGAATTCTTGCAATCGCTTCCAAATATAAATCAGAATTGTATCTTACTTCTCTACCTGCTATTTTCAGGATTTCTTTATTAGGATATTTTTCTTTAGCTACAAGTGCTTTTGCTAATGTCGCCAAAACTATACCCACTAAATTAATTGGAAATCTAGTGTCTTGCGGATATAAAATGTTTTGAGGTCCTCTTATTCCTGCTGTCGATACTTTGGCCTCTTTTGCATAATTTGCAAACCATTCTTTTAAATTTAGTCCCTCAGGATTTTTTATCTCATCATATGCATTAAGATGTTCTTTTTTTAAAGTGAATGTAAATTCCCCTTTTTCGCTAAAATCCAGAAGGTTAAGTTTTTTTATGTGTTCTGGAGTTTTTTCATAAACACTTTTGAATAACTCATTTTCAAGCTGATTTTTTGATTCTTTGGGTAAAGTCATTAATCTCTCCTTTTCAAATAATATCCGATTGGCTAAATTATATATAAAAAATAACTATTGTTCAATATTTATTTTGATATATAATACTATGTAAGGGAGTACCAATAATGGGCAAAGCAAAAAAGAATTATTCAAACAGACCAACATCAACATTCAATAAGTATAGAGCATTTTTTCAAATACTTGTATGTAAATATTTTTATATGATTAGGTTAAAATTGGTATACAGGTTAAAAGTAGAAGGGCTTGAAAATGTGCCTAAAGATAATGCTTATATTGTATGCCCTAATCATTTGTCAACTCTTGATCCCCCTATGGTCGCTGCTATTATGCCGCGTAGGGTTTCTTTCATGGCGAAGAAAGAATTGTTTGATATTAGATTTTTGCGTTGGTGGATAGATTGGCTTGGTGCTTTCGCAGTAAATCGAGAAAGTCTTGGCCCTTCAACTATTAAAACAGTTTTAAATATTAAGAAAAGTGAGTGGGTGTTTGGTATATTCCCTCAAGGGACCAGAGGCGAGCCAGGTACGATTTCAAACATTTCCAAAGGTTTCGCCGGACTTGCAAAAATTACTAAATGTGCAGTATTACCTGTGGGTATCGTCGGAACAAACGAAGTAAAAAGATTACCGTTCTCAGGTCAGATTACAGTTAAAATCGGTAAGCCCATTCCTTATAGTGATGATACTGATAGTGTAGTTTCAAAATGGATTGATGCAATCCAAGATTTGACTGGATTTAAATATATTGAAGAAGCTGAAGAAAAGATTAGTTAGGAGTATGTATGACTGGAAAACAAAGAAATTATAATAGGCGTTATCCATCAGAATATGGTTTTTTAAGAACGCTCTTTTATATGACCTTTTTGTATACGGTTGTAATCCCGTTTATGAAAATTTTCTATAATTACGAAATTACCGGTCGAGAAAATATGCCTCGCCAGGCTAAAAATGGCAAATTTATTTATACAGCAAATCATGTTTCTATTTTTGACCCGCCTATGGTATCAATGGCTACAGGTAAGCCTATTGCTTATATGGCGAAAAAAGAACTTTTTGTTGATGGTGAAAAGTTAAGCTGGCTTGTGAAAAGACTTGGTGCTTTCGCCGTTGATAGAACAAAACCTGAGATTGCTACATTTAAGACTGTAAGAGATATTTTATCTACCAGCTGGTCTTTAGGGGTATTCCCTCAGGGGGGTATAAGACCTTATGGAAAATTAGATGAAATTAAAAAAGGTTTCGTAGTTATCGCTAAAAATGCAAAAGCTGACATTGTGCCTGTTGGTATTGAAGGCTTTGATGGATATCCTAAATTAAAACCTTTTACAAGAAGAAATGTGAAATTGCATATAGGAAAGCCAATTTCTTATAAATTGCCTGAAGATGAAATTATTTATCAATGGGGTGAGCAAATGTCACAGCTTGCAGGTTATCAAAATCTTTTGCCAAAACCTAAAAATATTGAAAATCAATTGGTGAATAATTAGTATATTAGTGAAATGATATATAAATTTAAAAGCCCTTAAATTATATTTAAGGGCTTTATTTTTATTTAAAGAAAGGAATTTGATAGATTATGCAGCTTGTGCTGTTGTTTGTGTTGAATTCGGAGTCATATCAACTTGTTTAGCTTCAGCTGCTGGTTGTTCATCTTTCAATTGGTTTAGTTTATTTAATGCTGCGTTTGCTGCTTCTTGTACACCTTTATCTTGGTCATTTTTAGCGATTGTGAATAAAGTATTCAAATCTGCTTTGTATGCCGGGTTTTGAATATAAGACAGAGCTTCTATTGCTGAAGTCCTTACCATAGGGTTTGGGTTGTTTTTCAATTGTTCTACTATAGCAACAGCACCTGGTAATTCAGTTAAAGGTACAGTTGTATTTGTTAATTTTGCTACTTCATCGGAATATAATTTTTGTAGAATTGCTGTTGTGAACATAGCGTAGCTTTTATTTCTTTCAGCTTGTTCCATTGGTGTGATAGTTGTTGCTAATGTTTTTTCAGCATCTGTTAATTGTTCGTTGTTCATTAATTTTTGTCTTGCAGCTATTTGTTCTTGTGTTGGGCCAGCTAATTTAGAAGAATCAGTGTTAATTATATTATTTAAAGTATCCATTACTTTTACATCTAATAATTCAGTTGCTTTTTGCGGATTATCTTTAACCATATTTGCTATTTCTTCCATAGCGGCAGCCTGAACTTCATAGTCAGAGTTTGCTAGTTTTGAGATAAAAGCGTTTAAATCAATTTGAGGCTCAATGGGAGCTGGAGTTTCTATTTCAGGTGCTTTTACTTGAGCAGATGTTTGTTCAGGAGCTTTAGTTACAACAGGTTCCGGTACTTTTACAGCTTCAGGTGCTACTTCTTTTGCTACAGCTGGTGCTGTTGGTGCTTGAGGTGCAACTGGTGCTTGTTCTGTTACTTGAGGAGGTATTACAACAGGTTGTTGTGCCGGCATGTAATACGGTTGAATTGGTGCTTGGGGGTATTGGTATACCGGAGCTTGCGGGTAGCTGTAATATTGCATTGTTGGTTGCTCATATTGTCCTGCTTGT
>CASGAK010000191.1 GCA_949299435.1 uncultured bacterium | reverse complement strand
TTGGAAAACATTCGTTTCTACAAAGCTGAAGAAGCAAAAGATGATGATATGACTTTTGCTAATGAATTAGCTAAACTGGGTGATTTTTATGTAAACGATGCATTCGGAGCAGCTCACAGAAATCACACTTCAACAGCAAAACTTGCTAAAGTTTTAAAACCTGCAGTATCAGGACTTTTGATGGAAAAAGAATTGAGATGTCTATCTCAAGCACTGGATAACCCAACTCGCCCATTCACAGCAGTTGTAGGCGGTGCTAAAGTTTCATCAAAAATTGGTGTTTTAGAAAACTTGCTTGACAAAGTAGATAACATGATTATCGGTGGCGGTATGGCTTATACGTTTGTAAAAGCAAACGGCGGTAAAATCGGTAATTCAATTTGCGAAGATGACCAATTGGAAGTTGCAAAAGCTATCGAAAAGAAAGCTGCTGATAAAGGCGTAAAACTTGTTATGGCAACAGATGTTCTTGTAACTGATGATTTCTCAGGTAACGGAACTAACAAATTTGTTGCAATCAACGAAATTCCTGACGGATTTGAAGGTGTTGATGCTGGCATGGATTCAAGAAAAGCATTTGCTGATGTTTTGAAATCTTCAAAAACTATCTTGATGAACGGACCTGTAGGTGCATTTGAAAATCCTAAGTTTGCTGAAGGTACAAAAGCTGTATTAGAAGCAATCGTAGACGCAACTAAAAATGGAGCAGTATCCGTAATCGGCGGTGGAGATTCAGTTTCAGCTGCTAAGAAATTCTGCAAAGCTGAAGACTTCACTCACGTTTCAACAGGCGGCGGTGCTTCATTAGAATTCATCGAAGGTAAAATCCTTCCGGGTGTTGCAGCTTTAGATGAAAAATAAGCTTTAAATTTGTAAAAATTTAAATTAAATAAAAAGCCTCTGAATTTTCAGGGGCTTTTTACTGGCCAAATAAAATAAGATTTTTATTGCAAAATGTTAAGCTCTGCACTATAATCATGTTGTAAAAGATTTAAGAAAGGAGAGTTTAATATGTTTGAAAAAGATATTAATATCAATGATATTAAAGAAATCAGAACTCGTACAACTGTATATTTTGGTGTCGGTGCGATAAAAAAAATTGATGACATTGCAAAAGTTTTGAAAGACAAAGGAATAGACAAAGTAATTGTAATGTCAGGCAGAAACGCTTATAAAGCAACAGGTGCTTGGGATTATGTAGAAAAAGCCCTAAAAGATAACGGAATCGGTTATATCAATTACGATCAAGTAACTCCAAACCCGACAACTCACCATGTGAACGATGCTGCAAAAATGGCTCGTGAATTTGGAGCAAAAGCAGTAATAGCAATTGGAGGCGGATCTCCAACAGATGCGGGAAAATCAGTAGCTATTTTACTTGAATATCCTGACAAAACAGCAAACGATATCTATGAATTTACATTCACCCCAGATAAAGCAGCTCCGATTGTGTCAATCAACTTAACACATGGTACCGGTACTGAAACAAACAGATTTGCAGTAGTTACAGTTCCAGAAAAAGACTTCAAACCTGCAATAGCTTACGATTGCATATATCCTATGTTTGCAATTGATGATCCTCAATTGATGACAAAATTAAGCCCAAAACAAACAAGATATGTATCAATCGATGCAGTAAACCATGTAATCGAAGCTGCAACATCAACTGTAATGTCACCATATAGTGTTACTCTTGCAAGAGAAGTAATTGCTTTAGTTCACAAATATCTTCCAAAAGCAATTGAAAATCCGGAAGATTTGGAAGCAAGATATTACTTAGCTTATGCTGCAATGATGGGTGGTGTATGTTTTGATAACGGACTTTTACACTACACTCACGCACTAGAACACCCTCTAAGTGCCGTAAAACATGAATTATCCCACGGTTTAGGACTTGCAATTCTATTGCCTGCAGTAATTAAAACTATGTATAAAGACAGAGCACATGTATTAGCAGAAATTTTGAAACCAATCAACCCTGACTTGGAAGGTAATCCTGATGAAGCATACCAAGCTGCAAAATCAGTTCAAGATTGGCTGTTCTCAGTTGATGTAACTTCAAAACTTGAAGATGAAGGATTCACAGAAGCTGATGTTGAGAAATTAACAAACCTTGTATACACAACTCCATCATTAAGCGGTTTGTTGGATATTGCACCATCAGGAAACGGCCGCGAAGTGGTTGAGACAATTTATAGAGAATCAATTAAACCTCTGTAAATTGTATAAAAATATGTTTGAAAAATTATGCCGCGGGAGTATTCCCGCGGCATTTTCTTTCTTTAAATAAAAAAACTTTTTTAACTATTTTTTCTAGCTCTTATATATGCCATAATACCCATGGCAATACCGAATAAACCATTCCAAATAAGAGAAGATTTCATACTCGTTTTAAAGAATTTGAAAGCAGAGCCTAAAAGTCTGTCAGTTCCAAATCCGACACCAAACCATAATGCTGCACTTGTCAGGCCTGTTGCTGTAGGGGACATATTTTCAATTTTTTTCAAAAATTCATCATTTTTTTCGTTTTTTTTAGCTTGCTCAGATTCGGGCTTTTTTGTTTCTGCCTTGAATGCAGGGGTATTACAACGTTTATTTAAAGTTGAATTATTTATTTCATTAACAGATATTCCCATTTGAACTCCAAAAATTTTATTTCTGTCTATATTAAATAAAAAGTTAAATAAAATTGCTATTTATATTATAATAACTTTATGAAACTTAACAAAAAGGTAGAATTATTAGCTCCTGCAAAGGATAAAAAAACAGCTATAGCAGCGATAGAATCAGGTGCTGATGCAATTTATATAGGCTCCCCGAAGTTTGGAGCAAGACAAAATGCTTCAAATTCTTTGGAAGATATAAAGGAAATTATAGAATACGCCCACAAATTCAATGTACGAGTTCATATAGCCTTGAATACCATTTTAACGGATCAAGAACTTGAAAAAGCAAAAGAGCTTGTAAATGAGCTCTATAAACTGAAAGCAGATGCAATAATTGTGCAGGATATGGGCTTATTGGAGTTGGCAGTTGAAAGGAAATTACCACCGATAGAGATTCATGCAAGTACTCAGTGTGATAACAGAACCTTGGATAAAGTTAAATTTTTTCAAAAAATGGGTGTAAAACGTGTTATTTTAGCGAGGGAGTTGACCTTAAAAAAAATTGAGGAAATATGCAAATCTGTGAAAGAAGCAGATTTTAATTCTGATATGGAGATTGAAACCTTTATCCATGGAGCTTTGTGTGTATCATATAGCGGACAATGTTACTTGAGTGCTTCGATAGGCGGACGTTCAGCAAACAGAGGTGAATGTGCTCAGCCTTGTCGTAAAAAATATACTATTGTTGATGAGGAAGGAAAAGTATATGCAAAAGATAAATATCTTCTGAGTCTTAAAGATTTTAATGCTTCAAAATATATAGAAAAATTAATAAATGCTGGGGTTAAATCTTTTAAAATTGAGGGCAGATTAAAAGATATAAATTACGTAAAAAATGTTGTCGCATACTACCGCAAAGAAATTGATAAATATGCACGTAAAACTTCTTCAGGTAAAGTATTTATGGATTTTGAACCTGATTTGAGCAAAAGTTTCAACAGAGGATTTACAGATTACTTTTTGCCTTGTGCTTACGGCAATAAAAAGGACAGACAGAAAAATATATATAACTTTAATACACCGAAATCTTTGGGTGAAAAAATTGCGGTAGTAGAAAAAGTAACTAAAAATTATTTTATTGTAAAAAATGCTCAAATATCCCCCCAAGATGGGCTTTGCTATCTATATAACGGTAAATTATGTGGGTGTTTGGTCAATAAAGTCGAAAAAGATAAAATTTTTCCAAATGATATCGGAAATATTAAACCGGGTACAATTATTTATAGAAATTCGGATAAAAAATTTGAAAAACAACTTATAAATTCAAAAACCAAACGCAAGATAGGTGTGAAATTTATATTTGATGAAAATATTTTGAAAGCCCTTGATGAAGACGAGATATCAGTAGAAATCCCTATTACGCAGTCAGATTTGCCTAAAAATCCTGAGAAAATGCAACAAACTTTTATTACACAGATTTCTAAAACAGGTGATAGCGATTTTTATGTGTCAGATGTTGAAATTTTATCTGATTTACCTTTTATGCCAGTTGCATTGATAAACCAATTAAGACGGGATATTTTTGAAAAACTTACAAAGAAACGTTTGGAAAACTATTTTGCACCTGTTCAAAACGCATTGAATTTTGTTGAATTTTCTGAAAAAGTCTACGATTATCATGCAAATGTATTGAATGAGCAAGCAAAACTTTTTTATAAAAACAGCGGTTGTGTAATAACAGAATATGCAGTAGAGAAAACACAAAAGTTTAAAAATAAAGAATTGATGCGTACCAAACATTGTTTAAAATTTGCTTTGAATATTTGTGGTGTGAATAAAAAACTTTACCTAATTGATGAAAAAGGTAAAAAATATAATTTGGTCTTCGATTGCAAAAATTGTGAAATGATAATTTTTAATAATCCCCCCTTGCGAAGTTTAGAAAAATAGTTTATAATAATAAAACAGGAGTAATTAAAAAAAACGAAGGAGCAAAGAGGTATGAAACGCAGTCATAGCAAGGATTTCAGGGGGGGGGGGGCACCCGCAAAATAAGCTCCTGAGAGGTAAAAATTTCGGTAATTTATCTTTAGGTTTCACATTAGGCGAAGTATTAATAACGCTAGCGATATTGGGAGCCCTTATAATAATATTGATTCCATTATATCGCACAGCTCGCCCGGATAAACTGGAGGCGATGCATAAGAAAGCGACTTTTATAGTAGAACGGATAGTAAACGAGTTAAGCACAGATGAGTCAGTATATCCAAGTAATGGAGAGTATAGAGGTTTTAGTAATACTGACGAGGTACGTTATAAAGGTTCAACCCACTCCGGTCAGACGAAGTTTTGTACATTATTTGTAAGTCATTTAAATTTAATGCCAAATACGGAAGTAGATTGCGAGGGGAATAATCCTACAGCAACT
>CASGAK010000190.1 GCA_949299435.1 uncultured bacterium | reverse complement strand
TGATATAAACGGCGTAAACGGACCTAACGTAGTAGGAAGAGATGTTTTTAGAATGTCTATTACCAAGACTTACGGCTTTACTTTAGGTGCAGATCGAAGCGATGAAAACACTCTATGGTCTCATAATTCACCAGAGAATAAAAATCGGGAGTATCTTCTATCCCCGCATAAAGGAGCTTGTACGACAGAGCCCGGAGATTTAAATCAGTTTGGTTTTACAGCTGGAGATGCCTGTTCTCTTTTAATTATGCTTGATGGCTGGAAAATTTCTGATGATTATCCTTGGAATTATAAAAAATAATTTGTCTTTTTGTGATAAAATTAATCTATGGCTGAGGGGCAAATTTATAAAATTCATTCAGATTTTTATTATATCGACAATGGAGTCGATACTTTTGAATGCAAAGTAAGAGAAGTTTTAAAAAAAGGAAAAGAAAAAATTCTTGTAGGGGATTTTGTAGAATTTAGAAATGGTTATATAGAAAGTGTTATTCCCCGAAAAAATTTCATATCCAGACCTGCTGTTGCAAATATTGATCAAATTATAATTGTATCAGCCTTGAAGGAGCCCGATTTGAGTTTTCAACAACTTAATAGGTATATTGCACTTGCAAAGTATTATAAAATTCCTGTAGTGCTTTGTTTTAATAAGAACGATTTGAAATTTGACAAGCAGTTAAAAAATAAAATTCATGAAATATATGAAAGTTTAGGATATGAGATTGTGTATACTTCAGCTACAGAACATAGAGGTATTAAAGCCTTTGAAAAGATTCTAAAGGACAAGACAAGTGTTCTTTGCGGAAATTCAGGTGTAGGGAAGTCAAGTCTTATAAATTCGATAAATCCTGAGTTGAAATTGAGAACTAAAGAGGTAAGTGAAAAAACTTTGAGAGGTACTCATACGACAAGACATTCTGAAATTATAAAAATAAATGAAACTTCAAGGATTGTAGATACTCCGGGTTTTAGTAATGTTAAATTTGATTTTATACTGCCAGCAGATGTGGATTTATTATTTGATGATATTGCAAAGTATAGAGATGCTTGTAAATACGCTGATTGTTTGCACATTCACGAAGATGGTTGTAATGTCTTAGCTAATATTTCTGAAATTGACGATACCCGATATGAGAGTTATCTAGCGTTTGTAGAAGAAGCAAAAGAATATAAACAGCGTATAAAATATGAAGGTAGAAAAATAGAGCATTCTCAAAAGAATGTTCATAATAAAAAAATTGCAAAAATCAGTGAAAAGAAAAGGCAAAGTGCCAGAAATACAATTAAGCAAAAAATAGCTAAGGAATTTGAAGATGAAAATTGAAGAATTAACCGAAATTGTAAATCAAAAACTTGATGAATATATGGAAATAGTATATCCGCAAAAGATTTTTAAATCTATGAAATATACTGTGCAGCTTCCTGGGAAGCGTTTAAGACCTATTATGTGTATAGAAAGTGCAAGACTTTTCGGTACTGATATAGAAAATGTGCTGCCGACGGCTTGTGCTATTGAGATGCTGCATGCTCAAACACTCATTCATGACGATTTGCCTTGTATGGATAACGATGATTATCGTAGAGGCAAATTGACAAATCATAAAGTTTTTGGGGAAGCTATTGCTGTACTTGCAGGTGATGCTTTACTAACTTATGCACCGCAAGTTATTTTGAAATATTCAAAGAATTTGAGTTCAGAAAAACTCGTTAAAATAATGGCAGAATATTTTCAAGCCGCAGGAGCTTACGGTGTGATAGCAGGACAAGTTATGGATATTGAAGCTGAAAAATTGCACAATCCTTATCAAATTTACGATGTAGATGAAGAGAAATATACAGAACAAGATGCAGAGCTTTTACATTTTATTCACTTACATAAAACCTCTGATTTATTCAAATTGGCTGTACGTTGTGGTGCAATAATCGGCGGAGCTGATGAGCAGAAGTTGATTGCTTTAACTGAATTTGCCGAAAAAATGGGTATAGCTTTTCAAATTGCTGATGATATACTAGATGTGACTTCAACTTTTGAAAAAATGGGAAAAACATTAGGCAAAGACCAAGCCTCAGGTAAACTTACTTATGTTTCCTTATATGGCTTGGAAAAAGCAAAAATAGATTTGGGTATTCTTATTCAAGAATGTTTTGAAATATTGCAGGATAACGATTTTAACTCAGAGATTTTTGTGAGTATTTTAAATAAAATCAAAGCATTATAGTTTCTTAAATTAGATTTGATTTGTCTAGGCTTTTCTTTAAGTCTAAGAATTAATTATATTAATTATGTTTTTATCCCGTTTTTGGGTGGTAAATTAATTTACAATTTTTAAATAAATTGATTTGCAAGCTGATATTCTTATGGTAAAATAGGTTTACGAAAGTTTAATGAGGATAGCAATTAATGATTGAAAATATTTTAAATAACGGATACGAAGCATTGGCATCAGGTGTACTGGCTGCGTTTTCAGCACAAGTGCTTAAATTTATAATATTTACTATTCAATCAAAAAAAATTAATTTTAAAATATTTACGACAACCGGCGGTATGCCAAGTTCTCATTCTGCCGGTGTAATGGGACTTTCTACAACTGTTGGAATAGTAGAGGGCTTTGATTCGATGTTCTTTGCTATTGCTTTAGGATATGCACTTATTACAATGTATGATGCGGCAGGTGTAAGACGTGCGGCAGGTAAGACGGCAGCTTGCTTGAATAGAATGATGGACGACTTCTATAAACACGATGTACAGGCTATTGGCGGTAAATTAAAAGAACTATTGGGACATACTCCTTTTGAGGTTATAATGGGAGCTATTTTTGGTATTTTATTTGCTATAGTATTTCATAATTATTTGTTAAATTATTAAGGGCTTGCTTTTTTTATTATTCATGTAATAATATAGTTGTTGAGGGTTTATAGATTTTTTCTATATCCGAAGTTTGTACCCTTAGGAAAGAAAGAGATACTCCGAAAAGTAAATGGGTGTTGAAGAATTTAATTACAAGTATATAAAAGATAAAGCAAGTGCTGGAAGTTGGCGACGCGGTTATGAATACCATTTAAAAGATATGGTATTTGATACCTATCCCGAAAAAAATTTTTATATGGGCAAGGTGAAAGGTAATTTCCAGGACTTTTATAAAACTGATTTAATATTTAAAAAGAATAAGGTGGAGGCTCGTTGTAATTGTCCTTTGAAAGAGGAATGGTGTAAACATGCTGTAGCAGTTGCACTAAAAGCGATAGATGAGCATGCTTATGAAGACTGGCTTGAGACAAAATTCGGAATAGAACCGAGTTTTCCCGATGAAAATACAGCACTTACTGAACCACCTAAGGGTAATTATATTTTTCACTTTAACCCGAAAAGGAAAGCAAATTTCTTTTCAATACTTGTAATGTCCAGGGACACAGGTAAAGTTGTTCGTCAGATAGAGCCTATTTTAAGAGCTTTGATTGAAGCCCAAAAACAAGATAAGAATTTTGAACTTAATAATTCACAAAAAGTTGAAGTTGCTATATTCCAACAATTGCTGACAATTTCCAGACAAGATAAAAAAGCAGGCTGGTATGATATTCCTATTACAAAATTCGGACCTATGTTTACTTTATTATCAAAAGCTGATGAGGTTTTAGATGAAAAAACAAAAGACAGACTGAAATTTACAGATGAGGAATGGCGACTTAAATTATTTGTAAATACAGGTTCTCAAGGTACAATTCTATTGTCATTGGAATGGATTCGTCCAGATAAAGATGATGTAATTCCATTTGAAGAAGTGAGATATTTTTCAAGACATTTGAAGTGGGGTAGATATAAAAATATTATTTTCCCGACTAATGTTGCGATGCAGGCTTTACCACAAAACCTTATAAAATCATCATTTACTGATTTAAAAGATTCCGATGGCGGAAAATTTATATATGAAGAGTTGCCTCAGTTGCGTGAGATTATGGACGTTGAAATTGCAGAAAATATCACCAAGCTAATGTTGGAGGAACGGCCACCGTTAAATATTGTAACTATGGGCATTGACTATGATCAGTCATTAAAAGCAACTTTAGAATTTGAATATGATGGTGTAAAAGTTCCATTTTCAAAGACAGCAGAAAAAACTCCATATATTACAATTAAAAAGCCCGGAGAAGATTTGGTGTATTGGATAAAAAGAAATTACCAGCACGAAATAGAGGCATATCATATGCTGCTTGCTTGTAAATTTGTTCCGATGCAGACAAATAATTTGGCTTTAGAAAAAGAAAATGCAATTGATTTTTATAACTATTATATAAAACAGGCTGGAGAAGGTTGGAAATTTGAAGAAAAAGACGATATGAATTTCTTTAAATTAATGGAAGAACCTTTCAGACTTTGTGCCAAAATTGATTTTAGTGAAGAACAGTCTGACAGTTTTGATATAACTTTATACGGTCAAGTTGGTGATGAAATTATATCATTCAATGATATTTACGAAACAATTCAAAACGGAGAAAAATATAGTAGGATAAGAAGTCTAGGTTTCGTTGAGTTTCCAGCACAAAATATATATGCAATGATGCGAGCTTTCAATTCTTTTGATGTATATCGAAACGCAGATGATAAATTCACCGTAAAAACTTATCGAGCAGGTCTTATCAGTGAATTAAAGAATTTAGATGTAGAGCTCGTATTGAGTGAAGAATTCAAAAAATTCTGGGAGCAAATGTCCTCATTCTCAACAACTGAGGAGTTGGAATTGCCAAAGGATATAAATGCAGAGTTTCGTGAATATCAAATTAAAGGTTTTGGCTGGCTTTGGTTTATGTATAAGTATGGGCTTAACGGAATTTTGGCTGATGATATGGGGCTGGGAAAAACATTGCAGGCACTTGCAGCTATTCAAAAAGCTAAAGAAGTCGACGGACCTGCTCCTACTTTGGTAATTTGTCCAACTACTGTCGTATTTAACTGGGAGGCAGAAATCCAAAAGTTTGCTCCAACGTTAACTTGTCTAAAATTGTCAGGAGTTGACAGAAAAAATTTCTTTAAAGAAATTCCTAACTATGATGTCGTAATTACCAGCTATGCTCTTGTAAGACGCGATATAGAAAAGCTGCAAAAGTATAATTTCAGATATATTATTTTAGACGAATCACAAAATATAAAAAATGCTTTATCTCAGACAGCACAGGCTGTGAAAAAACTTAACGGAGAACACAAACTCGCATTGTCAGGTACGCCTATTGAAAATAAATTGGAAGAGTTGTGGTCAGTATTTGACTTTTTGATGCCAGGATTTTTGATGAGTGTGTCAGAATTTAACTATCGTTATGTTAATCCGATTATGGAACGCGGGGATAAGACGGTCGAAAAACGTTTGAAGTTGCAAATTTATCCATTTATCTTGCGTCGTATGAAACGTGATGTAGCAAAAGATCTTCCTGATAAGGTTGAAAATATTGCTTACTGTGAATTGACCGATGAGCAAAAAGATTTCTACTTACAAGTGCTTGACAGTACCAAAGAAGAATTGTTTAAATCAATTGAACAAAACGGACTTGAAAAAAGCAGATTATCAATATTCTCAGCCCTTCTCAGATTGCGTCAAATATGTTGTCACCCGAGATTGTATGATAAAGAGAATGTTAAACATATTCTTTCTTCAGGTAAGTTTGAAAAACTTAAAGTTATGTTGGAAGAAATTATCTCAGAAGG
>CASGAK010000189.1 GCA_949299435.1 uncultured bacterium | reverse complement strand
GCTTTCCGACCTCTTGGTTTACTAATACAATATTCCCTTCTGCTCTTTCTTGGTCGGGTTTTGATACATTTAAATTTTTACCTCTAAACGGGTATTTTTGCGGTGCCCCCCCCCCCCGTAAATCCTCTCATAGTCTGCATTTCCAGTTCCTTTCGTTCTTTATCGGTTTTCATCGTCTTCTTTTATTATATATTATTTTCTTATTTTCTGCAATAACAATTCATTAGAACAATTGATGTGATAATATTTTTATAATATAATAATTATATAAAATTAGGAGAGAAAAATGGATAAAGAAACTTACATGAGAATTATGGGCTATGTACCAACTGTAATAGAGGCATCATCACGCGGTGAACGCTCTTTTGATATATTTTCAAGACTTTTGAGAGAAAGAATTATTTTCTTAGGCTCTGAAATTGATGATGAAGTAGCAAATTCCGTCGTAGCACAGTTACTGCTTCTAGACAGCGAAAACAATGAGAAAGATATTATGCTATACATAAACAGCCCTGGTGGTGTAATTACTGCTGGAATGGCTATTTACGATACTATGAATTTGATTAAATCTGATGTTTGTACTATTTGTCTTGGAGATGCTGCATCAATGGGGGCTTTTTTACTTTGCTCAGGTACTAAGGGTAAAAGAATGGCACTTCCTAATTCCAGAATTATGATTCACCAACCTCTTGGTGGTGCTAAAGGTCAGGCTACAGATATCGAAATCGAAGCTAAAGAAATTTTGAGAATGAAAGAAATGTTAATCAGTATTATGGCTGAAAACTCAGGTCAACCCTATGAAAAAGTTAAAGAAGATTGCGAACGTGATCATTTCCTTACTGCTGCTGAAGCTAAAGAATACGGATTAATTGATAAAGTAGTTGAAAAAAATTCTTTGTAACAAAAGTTTACAAAACATTCAAAAACATGCAATTCTCTGGAGTTGCATGTTTTTATATATTTGTAAAGGTTAAAAGGTTAGTTACAAAAATTATGGTAGGAGTTTAATATGTCACTCTTGGTTTTCGCATATCGAAAATATGAGATGATACGTCAGAAAAACGAGTTAAATTATCGTTTAGTGGCGTTGACCAGAAAACTGAATGAATTGCAGCAATATGCAGCAAACATCGGTGACGGTACATTATCAATGAGTGATATGTTAAATGTTCCTTCATCAATGTTTAACCGCTCAATGGCATTTATGGCATATTCTCATAACGGAGCTTTAAGAGGTGCCCAAATGAATATGCAAATGATGTCACCGCAAATTAATATGCAAATACAACAAATGCAGCAAATGTCTCAAAATCAAGATCCTAATGCTGTGACAATGTATCAGAATTATATTTTCCAAAATTTATATAAACAAGAGTTAGAAAAATATCAAAAGCATGAACAAAAGCTACTAAATCAGCAAGAGCAGGAAATTCAACAGGAAAAAGCAAGAATTGAGGTTCAGCTCAGAATGATTGAGGCTGAATATGAAAGCACTGTACAGGCTGAAAAACAATCAGCACAGTTCTGGAAGCCTGAATATACAGCATAGAAAGTTTTACTCCTTAAATCCCCTTATTAATAACTGACCGTTAACTCTTACAAGAGTCCGTATTTTTACGGGCTCTTGTAAGTTACAACTCAGTAATTATAACATCAATTGGAATATCATACTCACAATTTGGTAATTTATCAATCAACAATCTGCTTGGAATAGGTAAAATAGTTCTTGCATTGTACTCAGCTAAAAACCGATCATAAAATCCGCCGCCATACCCAAGTCTATAGCCTCTTTTATCTGCTATTAGTGCGGGCACTATTACCAAATCCAATATATCCGCAGATACTGCAGCAGTACAAGGCTCTTTTATGTTAAACTCGGATACATTCAATTCATCACCTTTTTTAAATGGACATACCAAAATTTTATCCTCAAAAACCTTTGGCAGATAAAATTGTTTTTTTTCATCATCTAAGAGTGACAAAAGATTAACCTCATAACTTTTCGGGTAAAAAAGCATAATATTTTCAGACTCCTGATAACTTTCAGAATTTTTTATGTTAAACGAAATTTTTCTGCTTATTTCGCCTATATTAAGTGATTTTCTTATACTTTTAGCCCATATCCGCAAGTCGGTTTTATTATCCATGTTTTTAATATATAATAAATTACAGGAAAATGACAGAGTATTGCGAAAATAATTTAATAAACCCGAATTGGGCAAAGCATGGCTACATTCAAGTCTATACGGGAAACGGCAAAGGAAAGACCACCGCATCATTAGGGCTTGCAATGAGAGCTCTTGGCAGATGTTGGAAAGTTTTGATAATTATGTTCACTAAAGGCGGTGATGACTATGGGGAGCTTAATTCTTTCAGAAACCTATCCCCGGAAATTGCTAAAAACTTAACCATTGTCCAAGCCGGACTTGACAGAATTGTATATGAAAATAATAAAAACGCTAATGATGAAGCTGAAATTAAAAAAGGCTGGGAGCTTGCCAAAAGAGTAATTAAAAATGATGAATACAATCTGGTAATTCTAGATGAAGCCAATATCGCAATAGATTTAGGATTAATAGATCTTGATGAAATGGTTGAAGTTTTAAAAAACAAACCTGATGAAATGGAAATTGTACTCACAGGCAGAAATGCCAACCCGAGAATTATCGAATTGGCACATTTGGTATCAGAAATAAAACCGATTAAGCATTACTGGGATACAGGTATCGCTGCTAGAAAAGGGATTGAATATTAAAATTTCACAAGATAATCTTTTTTAATCAGCCAAACATCATATATTATTAGTCCCAAACATGACATACCCGTACCATTTTCTGTATTAGTTGTACAAGAAGTATAGAGAGTCACGCAATGCACTAAATTGTTAATAGCTGACTTTTTTCGGATAATC
>CASGAK010000188.1 GCA_949299435.1 uncultured bacterium | reverse complement strand
TCAACCGTTATTGTTTTTCCTGGCATAATTAAATAACCTCCTTATTGATTTACTATTACTTAATTACTAATTATACGCTCTTAATCTAAATCATAATACAAACATAACTTTTTAACAAAGTTTATCAATTGTAAATTATTGTTAAGTTTATTGTGTTTTTTTGACTTAAAAGTTAAAATTTTTCTTTCAGTTATTTTGTATATTTGCAGACTTATCAAAGGAGATAATTAATATGAATTTTTCAATTTACCCCAGTTTGAATTTTGGAATTAAGAACAATAATGAAATTTATAAAAAAAATAAAAATACTCAAAATTATATTAGTCGAAAGAACATAGCTTTTGACCAGGTGACCTTTTCTGGTAAGCAAAAAGCTGCAGATAAAATTACAAATACTTTTCAGGACATAGTTAGAAGGAATTATGAAAGTAAGTTGCCTGATTATAAAATACTAAGTGTAAAGTTTATGGATACTTTAGAAGCTGTTGCTAATAAATTAAAAGGCTATGGAATTGTTTTTGACCGTGAGTATTGTGAGCAAGCCGCAGTTAAGAAAACAGATTCTTTTCTATCTAAATTTATAAGAAGCGGTTCTACTCCATCGGATCAAATTAGAGCTACTTTATATATGGAAAATCCTTATGACTTAGGGGTGTTTAATGAAAAAGTTTTACCCGAGTTAAGAGGTCGCGGGTATGATATTCAACTTATTCCTGATGAGGTCGTTGGTAAAAAAGTTAAAAGTAAAAAACGAGATTTTGATGTAAGATTAGCTGATGTTAATTATAATGATTTAAAGGTATTAGATGAAGATTTAAGACATAGTATTAGTGGCCCCCAAAAGTCAGGGTATGAAGATATTCAAATGCGTCTTGTAGATACTTTGACTACAGGTAAAAATAAGCCGCCTCACGAGTTGTTGATTATTTTTGGCAAAAATTATGCAGCTGCTAAACATAATGAATCTTATTATGTCTATGATATCGTAAGAGCTTTGTCAAAAAGACTTCATATTGCTCAGGTAGAAAAGCCGGAATTATATTCTCCTGCTAAAAGAGTTATTGATAATATTAATATTATAAGAGGGCAATTAAATAATGCTATTTCTCGTCCTTTGTTTGTAAATGCTAAAAATTTGGACTTTTACAAAGATGAATTTCAGCTTCCCGTTGAGTTGAGTAAATCGACTTGTGATGCATTATGCGGGCTTGTTGAAGGTATAAGAAATAAAATCCCGCTTCATTATGGTGCTGAATTAAAGAAAATTAACTCAAAAGAATTTGAGCCTGAAATTATTAAAATGATCAGAAATTCTCAAGATTTTAAAGATAGAGATGATAAGACATTATATGTTCAGGATATTCGTAAAATGAAAAGTGAGTTGAATAAAGAAACAAAAAGTCATCGCAAAGATGATTTAGAGCTTATTCAGGCTGTCCAGGATAGACTTGCAGAAACTATTAAAAAATACGGTAAAAAGGATTAGATTTTGGCAATTGCCACATTTTCAATGTGGTATGTGTGACAAAACATATCAAACGGTTGTATGCTTTCTATGCTGCAACCGTTTTTACATAAGTATTTTAAATCTCTTGCCAAAGTCGCTGGATTACAGCTTACATAGATAATATGTCCTTTAGTCAATCTTAAAATTTCATCTAATGATTCTTGGGTGCAACCTTTTCTTGGGGGATCGACTATGGATATATCAAATAACCTTTTTTCGTTTTTGAAAAATTCAGCGGCATCTGAGTTGTGAATTTCAAGATTTTTAATTTTATTTATTTTAATGCTTTCTTTTGCTTTTTCACAAGATTCGGAATTCTCCTCTACTGATACAACTTGTTTGGATACGTCTGATACACAGATCCCAAATGTTGCAATCCCTGCGTAAGCGTCAAGTACAGTCGGTTTTTGATAGTTCGTTTTTATAAAATCTTTTACATATGAAAAAATATTTTCAGCACTTTTGGGGTTTACTTGAAAAAAAGTGTTTGCACCTATTTTAAATATTTTATCAAGCAGTTTTTCTTCTATATAATCTTTTCCTATTATGCATTCAGTTTTTTTACCGAGAATTACATTTGTTTTTTGTGAATTGAAATTTATGCACACCCCTGCAACTTTATCAAATTCCTCAAAAATTGCTTTTGCAAAATTGTTTAATCTGTCAAAAGTTTTTGTGGCGTTTACGACTAAAGTTACAAGGATTTCGTTGTTCATTGCTGAAATTCTCAATACAACATGCCTCAAATCCCCTGAATGTTTTTTTTCATTGAAACCCGAAATTCCGTAATCAATCGCATGATTTCTTATATAATCAATTATTTCATCACAAATTTTAGGTTGGATAGGACAATGTTTTATATTTACAATCTCATGGCTTTGCGGCTTGTAATAACCTGCAAGAATCCTTTTTGAAACTCTTGTTTCAGATATCGGATACTGAATTTTGTGTCTGTATGATTTTATATCAGGACTCGCAATCGGTTTTGGAATTTCTATATCTATTCCGCCTATTGCCTTTAGAGTATCTGATACAATTTCTCGTTTTAACTCAAGCTGGTAGTCATAATCTATAAATTGCAGCTGGCATGCTCCGCATACTTTTTGCATTGCACAAAACGGTTCAGTCCTGTGTGCGGAGGGTTCGAGTATTTCTAAAACTTTTGCATTCGCGTAATTTTTATTTGATTTAGTTATTTTTATTTTTACTTTATCCCCAAGACAAGTATTTTCAACAAAAATTACAAAACCGTCAATTTTTGCTAGTCCATACCCGAGATTTGAAATTTTTTCTATGTCTGCAATTAATTCATCATTAATTTTCATAGCTCGATTATAGCATATAAATTATTTTGGTAGATTTTTCCAGTAATCTTTTTCCGTAAGTGCTCTGTAAGTACAGCCGACACCGTTATAAGGATTACTTGAAGTTGTTGAGCAGTAAGTATTTTCATCTTCATATTCTGTTCCCTCAGCTCCCATAGGTAAAATCCTGCCATCATTCATTAATTGAAATGTAAATAAGTCATGTCCCCATCTGTTAGGATTTTTGTTTATTCCGTTTACATCTACGCTTATTAATCGTAATCGATTAGTTTCATTCCCTGCATTTTCTAATAAAATAAGACTACCATCTTTTAAAACAAATTGTCCGTCATCTAGTAATGTTAAATTTAATGTATTATTATTGTAGGTTTTGTAGATATAAGATATTCTATCAGCGAAGTGACCTCCTTCTTGAATTGGCATACATTTTACATAAGAGGTGCCACAGTCATGTATAATAGAAAAATAAGGTTTTATAAGAGTATATAAATCGTTAGCTTCATTTTTAACTCCGGTATCTTCAGGTTTTAGCGTTTCCCCGTGTTTAGCCTGATACATCATAAATGCCTGTTGTATAACCGAATAGTTCTTTTTAAGTGAGGCGTCAAGCTCTTTTTTCTGGCTGTTATTAATTACGCTTGGCAAGGTCATAGCTGCAACTACTCCTATAATTCCAAGTGTAATCAGTACTTCTGCAAGTGTAAAGGCTCCCTTATTCATAATACTCCTTATCTATAGTAAATAAACTATACTTAATTAACTATAATTAATTTATCATATCTAATTAGAATTGTAAATATGCAATATATAAGAAAGAATTTGAATCCACAAAAACAGCTTTTATTAAACGTTATCGGTGAGCTGATTAAGGAGAAAAGACAACTACAGAATAAAGGGATTATTCTTTTTAGCTATGAATATGATATTTCTAACAGCTCTATTGCTCTTTTAGAAAAAGGGAAAAGAGATGTGCAGATAACAACTTTATGGAAATTAGCTAATGCTTTTGGCATGTCTTTTTCTGAATTTATAATAGAGGTAGAAAAGAGATTACCCAAGGATTTCAAATTAATAGAAGATTAAAATAAAAAAGTTCTTGACAGTAATTTTTTTTTTGATACGATAATAATTGTCGAAAGACAACCCCAAAGAAAGGGTGCTCAGTTATCCGGAGAACTTAATTCGGAGCTTGTGAAAAGTTAAAATTACTGAGTAAAGTAGATTGACAGTTTGAAATGAGGGCGTTTAGCTCAGTTGGTAGAGCGTCTCCCTTACAAGGAGAGGGTCAGAAGTTCGAGTCTTCTAACGCCCACCATAAAAAAGACCGCATGAAGCGGTCTTTTTTATTAATATAAAAGTTTTAAATATGCTTAAATTCTGGGGCGTTAGCGCAGTTGGTAGCGCACGACACTGGCAGTGTCGGGGTCAGGGGTTCGAATCCCCTACGCTCCAGTTTTTAATATAAATTTTAAATATCATATCAATAAGATTTTATTCTTGGAGGGGCAAATCTTTCAGTATTGTATGTATCTATATTACAAAAGCATTTAGAAAATATAAAACCAAATATCTTTCTAAGTTTACCAATTAGATACAATCTAAGATTCTTATATGGTTGGTAAATTATCAATCATTCCTGCGAGAATTTTAGCCTCTTCTTTTTGTTTGGTATTGTATTGATATGGATTTTTGTTTTTTGTAAATAAATTCTGTATATTTCCTAAAACAGCCCATTTTCGTTTATAGCCACTTTCATCAATAGTATAAACTTCTTCTGCTATAGCTTCAGCTTTATCTAGGATTTTTTGAGATAGGTTATTGAGTTTTTCATTTACAAAATTCTTTACTTTTTGAGCACGTGACAAATTTTTATTTTCATCAAGTATGCTATTTGATTTTGCAACAAAACTGTCAGAATTTACAATGGCTGTAAGAGATTCAAAACCTTCTGACTCTCTTTTATTCATTGCTTCAACAGGAATATCAATTTTGCTAAAACTATTAAATTTGTCAGATAGATGTTTTGCATGAACCTCTAATCGACCTATTCCAAGTTGATCAGCATCTTTAAATTTTAATATCAAATTATCTTTACGTTTGCCTGTTTGTGCTAAATCTTTTAATGCTTTTTGTGCAAACTCAAATCCATCTTCTAAAATCATATCTGGAATAAAACTTTTTAAAAGTTTTACTGAGCTTTTGGTATATACAGCTCCAAATGATGGGGAATTTTGAGAATAATAATTATTTGAACCCCTGTTTAAAT
>CASGAK010000187.1 GCA_949299435.1 uncultured bacterium | reverse complement strand
GATAATACAAGATTGGATATCGCCAAAAAAGAATCTCTTGCTGATTTTGTTTTTAATCCGAAAAATTGTGATATTGAAGCTGAAATTAAAAAGTTGACTCACAATCGCGGGGCTGACGGTGTGATTGAATGTGCCGGGACTTGTGAGTCTTTTGAAATGAGTTGGAGAATTGCCCGTCCTAATGCCATAGTTGGAGTTGTAGCAATGTATGAGCAGGATTTAAAATTACCTCTGCCCAAGATGTATGGAAAAAACCTTACTTTTAAAACAGGTGGTGTAGATGCTGTACATTGTCAAAAACTTGTTAATATGATTGCCCAAAAGAAAATTTCAACAGACTTTTTGATAACTCATAAATTTAAATTGAGTGAGATAATTGAGGCTTACAAATTATTTGAGAAAAAAACTCAAGGTTGTCTTAAAATAGCGATAGAGCCGGATTAGTTTTTCCAAAAAATCCGCGAAAATAACAAAAGTAGAATTTTATAGCAGCGTATTAAAAGAGGTAAGCCTCGGAGCAGACTTGCGATACAAGGCTTTCAGGCGGTGAAGTGCGGTGCTCTTTTGACTTCAAATAAAAAAGACCTCTTTTTTAAAGAGGTCTTTTAAAATTTAAATTTTTATAAGTAAAAATTTACTGTCTTTATTCGCTAACACTTTATGTTGAGTATCTTTTTTGAACATCAAAATTTCACCTTTGTCAATTTTGAATTTTTCAGCATCGAAGTGCAGCTCAATTTCTCCGTCCAATACATATACAGCTGCATCTCTGGTTGAGGTGTGTGTATCAATAATTTCACCTTTTTTTAGGGCAATTATGCACAGAAGACTTTCTTCTTGTGCCATCAAAACTTTTTTTTCAAATTTTTCGTTTTCAAGACTTACTAAGTCTTTTGCTTTTAAAACGTTGTAGAACATGAAATTTCTCCTTAAATAATTAATAAACTAATAAATCAAAAGCAGACCTTCGCCATATAAAGCCTTGCTCTCGCAAGCCTGCTCTGTGGTATGCTTGTTTTGTTCAGCATAGTGCCGCTCAAAAGTTTCGCTTACGTATTTTATCGCGAAACTTTCTCGGACACATATTTTATTAAAAGTATTTATATGAAAAATTTCATTCCGCAAATAGGTATAATTAAGCGGTTTTCTTTCTGATTAAAAGTACAAGCGGAATAATAACAAATGCTGAAATTCCGAAATATCTGAAAGTTTCTACATATCCCCACAGACTTGATTGTTGTAATAGCTGGTTATATATTTGATTTTCCGCCATATGAATTGCACTTGCAATATCTGTATTGGCAGCAAAACTTCCTGCAAGTGCACTTAGTTTTGCACTGAATGCATCACTTGAAAAATTCAAATGACCTACCATCATCATTTGGTGGACTTGTGAAAATCTGGAAATCATAGTTGTTGCAATAGATGTACCTATAGCTGCACCGATATTTTTAAGTAAATTTTGTACTCCTGCTGCGTTCGTCTGTTGTGAGTTAGTTAAAGTGCTGCAAGAAAGATTCATCATAGGCACCATCGCCATAATCATACCAAGACCAAATACAAAATTCGGTAAAGCGATATCTATCAGTGCTATTTGAGTATTGATTTCACCAAACATAAGTCCGCCTATACCTAAAATTATAAGTCCTGCAATAATAAGAGGTTTTGTACCTATTTTCGGAGTTAGCACTCCGCAAATTATTGTCGCTAAAAGACAGCCTCCACCTCGAGGCACCATTGAAATACCACTTAAAAATGAGGTGTAACCCATTAGCTGCTGCAACATTGACGGTAAAATTGCAGCCGATGCCATCATTACCCCCATTAATATCATTAAAACAATTGTTCCGAAAAAGAAATTGCCGTCTTTTAAAATAGATAAGTCGATTAATGGTTTTTTCTTTTTAACCTGAATAGTAAAAAATGCAGCCATTGCCATCATGGATATTGCAAAAAGTTTACAAATCCAAGCTGCTGAGAACCAGTCGGCATCGTTACCTTTATCAAGTACGACTTGTAAAGTCAAAAGCCATACACATAAAAAGAAAAATCCAGAGTAATCCATTGATACATTCTTTTGTTTTTTCGCGTATGGCGGATCTTCCACAAGCATTTGAGTCAAATGAAATGCTATAATTCCGAACGGGACGTTTATAAAATAAATAAATGGCCAAGAAAGGCTTTCAGTTAAATAACCGCCCAATGCCGGCCCCATAATCGGAGCCATTACGACACCCAGACCAAATACAGCCATAGCGGCTGCTCTTTTTTCTTTAGGGAAAATTTCAAAAATTACAGCCTGGGAAATAGGCATAATTCCACCACCACCTATACCTTGCAGTATTCTTGCAAAAAGCATCATTGCCATTGAATTTGACAGCCCGCAAAGGACTGATGCTATTGTAAAAATAGTTATACTTATGAGCAGGTAAGTTTTTCTGCCGAGTAATTTACAGAAAAAATCTACAGCCGGAATAAGAACTCCTGATGCCACAAGATAGCTTGTTATAATCCAAGTTGATTCATTGTGACTTATGGAAAAACTCCCAGCCATATATGGTAATGCTACATTTGAAATAGTTTCATCTAATGCATACATAAATACGGATAGCATTACAGGAATCATTATAATCCAAGGATTTCTACTAGGCTGCCATTGCTCTGTTTCGGCTTTGTTCATACTCTCCCTCCGTTCTCAAAATTAAAGAGTAAATGTAATTATAAATTATCAAATCCAAGTTTTTTTTCAAGCAAAAATAATATAAATCTGTAGAATAGTTATATCAGGTAAGGAAATTTAAAAGAAAATTTTCCATAGTGTATGTATGAAAAAATTTATTGCTATATTTTTAATAATGTTTTTCGGACTCAATGTATACGCACAAAATTGCGATTGTCAAGAGCAAATTCTCGGATATGAAAATATGTTTTGTGAGAAAGGCTCTGAAAATTCAAAAGTAGTTATTACCAATATGCGAAATATTCTATGCAAAGGTAATGCTTTGCGTGTAGTATATGATTGTAAGTTCCAGTCTGAATGCTCAAAAGCGGGTGATAAAATAAACTTTACAATTCCTGAGAGTATTTATACCCAAGAGGGTACACTTTTAATTCCTGCTTGTTCCAAAGTCGTAGGAACTGTTATAAGAATCGAAAAACAAAGACCGCCTAATAAAAATGCAAGGGTATATTTTAATTTTGACTGTCTAATCCTGCCTGATGGAACGACTGTCGCTATGAGTGCAAGACCTGCGACGGAAAATGGTGAATTGAAAGAAAACGGTTGGCATACGGCAGGAAAACTTGTAGGGAGCACTTTAGGGCTTGGTATAATAGGTGCGGGTGCTGCAACGGGTTTTGCTTTCATACCAAACCCTCATAGATTTGGTACGGCTTATGCAATAGGTATTCCTGTCGGTACTGGAGTCGGATTACTTACAGGGCTGTTGACTCCCGGATTAAAGTATCATGCAAAAGCCGGTGAGAGTTTGATAATTGTTTTGTGTGATGATTTGGCTCTATGCAAACAATGTGAAAGCTGTCAAAAATAAAATTTATTTTATTGGAGTATAATTTATTTCTGATTTTATATCGGTCGCTTCCAGTTTAAAAATGACAGGTCTTAATCCGTCATTGCAACTGCAAATTGCAACTCCAGGCGTTTTTATCCAATCGCCACAGTAAAAAAGTTCTTTTGAGCAGCCGTGTGATAGGGAAAATACATATTGATAAATTGCTTTCCAGGCTTCATCACAAAATCCTTCGGGTTTTGCATAATCGGCATAAAAAATTTGACCGACTTTTAGCATTGGACAGGTGCCCAGCCCTTCAACCCCGTATTCGCTTGCTAATTCTTTGTCAAATGTTGTTTTAAGTACCGTAATTTTTACTTTATTCATTGTCAGCAGATGCCTTTTTTATCCATTCTTCAATTTTTTCATCAGTTTTATTATCTGGAATTTCATATAAAGATAGGCCTTCAATGACTTTTGACTTTGGTAAAAAGTTTCTGAATTCTTCAAATGTAGAAGCCTCCCCTCCGCCTCCATGAGTGCAGAAAGGTGCAATAATTTTATTTTCCAGATTATATTCTTTTATAAAAGTTCTTACAGGTGAAGCCATTGTATACCACCATACAGGTGTTCCGATAAAAATAATATCATATTTGGATATATCATCTAATTTACTTTTTAATTCAGGGTGAAAATTAGCAAGTTTTTCTTTTTGTGCCAGATTTACCAATTCTCTGTAATCGTTAGGGTATTCTTTTGCAGGTTCTATTTTGAATATATCTGCGTTTGTTTTTTCTTGAATTTTCTTTGCTATTTTTTCTGTATTCCCTGAATGAGAGTAGTATGCTATTAGAATATTTTTCATATAACCCCTTTTTATTTTTATAATCCGCATTTATAGTTTAGCATTTGGGAGTATTATAAAGTCAAGTTTTTAATTTAAAAAATGTTATATTTTTTATTATTTTTTAAAGAATTAATTTTAATTCCTTCCAATTCAAGGAGTTTAATTTTTTTATCAATACCACCTGCATATCCGGTTAAATCTCCATTAGCTCCTATGACTCTGTGGCAAGGGATTATAATTGAAATAGGATTATGTCCAACTGCTCCTCCGACGGCTTGAGCTGAAATTTTAAGTTTGTTTAATTTTTTTGCTGCGATTTTTGCAATTTCACCATAAGTCATAGTTTCTCCATAAGAAATTTTACATAAGATTTCCCAAATTAATTTTCTAAAATCAGAGCCCTGTGGTGTAAGTGATAATTCGGAAATCTTCGGTTTTTCTTTTGCAAAATATCTTTCAAGCCAGTTTATTGTTGTTTTGAAAATTTCTAAATCTTTGTTTTCGATAAAGTCAGAAATGATTGAATGGGGAAAATATTTTTGATTTTCAAAATATACCCCGCAAATATTTTTATCGTCGCCGTTTATTATTATTTTTCCCAATGGTGAGTTATAATTTGTAAAAAACATCATTTTACCTGATTTATAGAGTATCGTGTTAGATAGTTAAGCTATGTAAGGCAATAAAAAGTCGAGTGTAGATTTTTAAAAGTTTGCTTTTCCAATATATCTTATCATTAAAATAATTCTTAGATAAAATTGAGTTAAAAAATATTTGATTTTGAAATATATTTAATATTAAATTATCAAAATAGGAGGAGAAAATGCTTAAAAGGCGTGCAAAAGGTTTATTGAACGGAGCAATAGCGGCGACGAGTTATGGCACAAATCCTTTATTTGCATTACCGCTTTTTGCTGGTGGAATTGGGGTAAATTCCGTACTTTTTTACCGCTATGCAATTGCTGTTATGGTCTATGGACTGTGGCTGCATTTTGTCAAGAAAACCTCGTTGCATATAACTAAAAAAGAATTTATACCGCTTTTGGTTTTGGGAATTTTCTTTTCGTTATCGTCTTTGACATTATTTGATGCTTTTAATTACATCGAAGCTGGAATTGCCTGTACAATATTGTTTATTTATCCTGTTTTGGTAGCTGTGATTATGGCAATCTTTTTTAAAGAAAAAATGACTAAAACGGTTGTATTTTCAATCTTATTGACTTCTGTCGGAATTGGACTGTTATATAAGGGTAAGTCAGGCATGAGTTTGAATTTGCATGGTGTGGTGGTCGTTTTTCTTTCAGCTTTATTGTATGCACTATATATCGTCGGAATTAAAAACGTTAAAGCTATTCAACACTTAAACAGAGCAAAAATAAGTTTTTATGTAATGTTTTTCGGACTTTTGGTATATATTGTAAATCTTAAATTCTGTACTCAATTGCAGATTATAGACAAACCTTTTTTATGGCTATGTGCAGTTTCTTTAGCTGTTTTTCCAACTATAATTTCACTTGAGACAATCAATATTTCGATAAAACTTGTAGGATCGACAACCACTGCAATTTTGGGAGCATTGGAGCCTTTGACTGCTATATTTTTCGGTGTTTTGGTATTCCATGAGCAGCTCACTTTGAGAATAGTAATCGGTGTAATTTTGATATTGTCAGGTGTGATTTTGATTGTGACAAGAAAGAAAAACTAAAAGATTTATTGTTAATTAATGTTAAAGTTAGATATCTAATCTGACAAAAAATAAAATTTATCAATTATTATATACTAAATTGGCACGTATAAGAAATAGTATATAAGGGGTTTTAGAGTGAAAATAAGTGCAATTAATGAATATACAAATTACAACCGTATTGCTGCCCAAAAAGTAGATTCAGGTATTTATACAAAAGCTGTTTTATTGGAAAATTCAAAATCTGATATATTTGAAAAAAAGAATAAATATAATACTATTTCATTCACAGGTGTAGATGGTAAAGGAACCGTAAAACAAAGAGGTATGTTATTTCATATATCAAGTTTACCTGCTACACGGTCTTATTGCGGTCAATTTTTGGATCCTCAGACAGATAAGTTTATTGAATTTTTAAAAGAGTCTAAGCAAACCCATTGGATTTTTAATCCTTTATTTGCGTTAGGAGATGATTTATGTCCTTACAACTCATCAGGACGATTCAGTAAAAATAAATATCTTGTAAATTTGAACGAGCTTGTAAAACCCGAATACGGTTCAATCTTAAAACCATCAGAATTACCAGATGACGTGACATCTCCTGTTTTTACAAAAGATATGCTTAAAGCTCAAAAGGATCCAAGGTTTAAAAAAGCATATTCAAGATTTCAAAAATTGGACGCTAGCAATCCGTTGAAAATTGAATATAATAAATTTCTTGATGAAAATAAAGCACTTTGGCTTGATACATATTCTGCTTATGACGGTATATCATCAATATATGGGGATAATTGGCGGGAATGGCCGAGAAATTTACAGTTATTGCCAGAAAAAGCAAGAAAATTTGATAAACCTTTTGAACTCTTAATTCAAGAAGAATTAAAAAATAATCTCTCAAATAAAGAGATTAAAAATGTAATAGATAAAATAAATTTGTTTAAATTCGAGCAGTTTATATATGACAAACAATTCAAGCAGTTTAAAAATAATTTGCAGGAAAACGGAATAAATTTAATTTTGGACCTTGCAATCGGTGTAAATCCTAATGGTGTAGATGTTTGGGCAAATAAAGATATGTTTTTGCTTGATAAAGATTTTAAACCGACAAAAGTAAGCGGCTGTCCTCCTGAATCAGCTTATCCGAGAACACAAGTATGGGGACATGCTTTGTATAACTACGATTCTCCAAAATTTTGGGATTATCAGGAGGCGTCATTAAGAAAATTGCTCAATGAAGGTGATTTGCGATTGGATCATTTTGTCGGATACATAAATCGTGCAGAAATTCCTACGGAATTTGCAACTGATGATGGCAGAATATTAAAAGGAGATGAAATATTTGCCTCTAAAGATAAAGGCGGTATGGGGAAAAGTTTTTTTAAGCCCGAATGGATAGCTCGTATTGATAAAAAAACAAACAAATTTGGTGAAAATATGTTTGAATTATTTATGCGAGTCGCAAAAGAAGAAGGTAAAATCCCTCAGGATTGCTACATTCTTGAAGATTTTGGGCCTTTAGCGGAAACTAAGGCTTATAAAGAGTTTAAAAATAAATTCGGCGATGACTTTATAAGTCAAAGAATACCGATAGCTATGGGTATTGGTGAAAATATTCAGCAAAAGCAAGATATCACAAACATCAATTATCCTGAAAAGTTAAAAAATCAAAAGAATATAGCCTTGCTAACTGGTAATCACGATTTACCGCCATTGAAAGAATACGTTGATTTGCTTTTGGATAGTGATTCAAAGTCAGGTATATCTTTAGGTCGCGGTAAAAATTCTCCTGCCTTGTTCAGAGATTTTTGTAAAAAAGAACTAAAACTTACTAAAGAAGAAATGAAAGATCATGATTTGGTAATGCGAGAGCTTATGAAATGGCATTACACAAGAAATAATATCAAACAGGTGCAAACTACCTTACAAGACGCATTAGGCATCTATTATCGACCGAATATCCCGGGGTATTGGAACGGAATGGAAGATAAATATAAAATGAAAACTACAGCAGAAGCCCTGTTGCCGTATTGGAGCCGAGTATTCCCGAAAGACTTTCTGGATAGAACCGATAAAAGCGGAATTAATCCCGGATATAAAGATTTAGCTCAAAATTATATTCAAATGATGCAGGAACTTTTCAAATAAGTTAAATATATCCTTTATTGACAAGATTTATTTTACGTATTACATTATCTTTGTGTTTCCAAAAAATTCCGTGACAATGAGTGAGAGCGGAATTTTAGTGGCATATCAGATAACTAGGCGGCTTTTGTCAGTGTACGTAAAGGCGTAGTATATGTCGTAGAAATTAGCTTTTATGAGAATAGAACTAATATAGGATATAGAGAAGATAAAATATGTTAAAAGATTTACTGGAAAATAAAAAATGTTTTAAATTAGTATGCGGAGCAGGAAATGAAGATGCACAAGAAGTAGAAAAGCTGGTTACGATATATTCTTTAGCCGGTTGTAATTTTTTCGACTTATGTGCAAAGCCAGAAATTGTTGATGCCGCAAAAAGGGGTTTAGAAAGAGCTGGGATTAAACAAGACAGATATCTTTGCGTAAGTGTCGGAATTGATGGTGATCCTCATATTACAAAGGCTGTAATTGATCAAAATAAATGCGTTAAGTGTGGAAAATGTAAAATAATTTGTCCACATGATGCTATTATTGAACTTGACAAATACAAAGTAAAAAAAACACGTTGTATAGGCTGCGGGCAGTGTGCAAAAAATTGTCCTAAAAATGCTATTGAAATGATTAGCCAGCTTCAGGATTACAAGGAAGTCTTGCCTGAAATAATTTCAAAAGGAATTGATTGTATAGAATTTCATGCGATTTCGACTGATGAAAAAGATGTAATGGAAAAATGGAATCAAATAAATGAATATTTTGATGGTATGTTATGTATTTCACTGGATAGATCCGAGTTAGGCGATAAAAAGTTAAAAGAACGTGTATGGAAAATGTTGGAGTGCAGAAAGCCCTATACTACAATAATCCAAGCAGACGGTATCGCAATGAGCGGAAGCAACGATGAATACGGTACAACTTTGCAGGCTGTTGCAACTGCTCAATTGTTCCAAAATGCAAATATGCCCGTATATATTATGATGTCAGGCGGTACTAATACAAAGTCCATAGAATTAGCTTCATTGTGTGATGTTCGTCCTCATTGTCTTGCAGTCGGGTCTTTTGCTAGAAAAATTGTAAAAGATTACCTTCTAGCTGACGATTTATACACAAATTCTCAAAAAATGTCTGAGGCTGTAAAAATCGCTAAATCTTTAGTTGATATAATCTTGGAAGATAATAAATGATTACTCTGAAAACTCCTGATTGGCAATTAGATAATATAGATACGGTACTTTTTGATAAAGATGGAACTTTTATCGACTTGCATTATTTTTGGGGCAAGATGACCGAGCTTCGTGTAGAAGAAATTTTAAAAAGATATAATTTGAGCAGAGAAAACTTTTCAAAACTTTGTCTTCGTCTAGGATATAATGTAAAAAGCGGAAAAATGCTCTCTGACGGGATTACGGCACTTTATTCAAGGGTTATAATTATCCAAATATTTTGTAAGGATTTGAAAGATTTCGGGGTTGATATTTCTGAAAAAGAGCTCGAAGAAATATTTGATTATGTCAATAATATTTATTATAAAGAAATGGTTAAATACACCAAACCTATAGATTCAGCTGTAGAATTTATTAAAAAATTACGCAAAAATGGTATAAAAATAGGTATAGTGACATCAGATTCAAAAGAATCGACGCTAATGACATTAAGACATTTTGACTGGGAAAATTTATTTGATGTTGTGATAGGCAGAGAATCAACAAAAGAAACTAAAGAAAGTGGTATCCCTGTTAAAATGGCACTAAAGGAGATAAATTCCAAACCTGAAACGGCAATTATGATAGGTGATGCTCCCATGGATTATATTGCGGCTAAAAATGCAGGAGTTGAAAGAACGATTCTTTCAGCTACGGGGCAAATTGAAAAAGAGGAATTGCTAAAAACATCAAATTATGTTGTAGACTCCTTGAAAGAAATTGAGATAAAAATATAGATTGGTCAAATAATAACCAGGACTGTAACAATTTTATATGTAAATACTTGACAAAATTATAGGTAAATAAGACAATTACTTACTATAAAAGCTGGAGGGTATATGTATAAAAAAATATTTGGAGTAATAATTTGTCTATCTATAATATCAATTTTTACACCTGTAAATGCACATGAAGGTAGTTTTACTTGGTTTGGTCTGCGAAGAGATAATACAGAAGTCGTATTCGGAACATCTTCTCATGAGCCTGATTGTCACCCGCCAGGGCATTGTCATAAACATAAACCGAAACATAAGCCGAAAAAACCTAAACATCATAAAAAAGGTCCGAAGTTTCATTTTCATAAATGGTGGGATTAGTTAGCCGATTTGAAATTTCGTTATAAAAATGTCTGAGAAAGTCACGCGATAATGTACCGACAGCAAAACTTAAGAGTGTTGTATTAGACAAGCGAGCCATAGAGCATACTTACGAGTGCAAGGCTTTCAGATGATGAAGGTCTGCTTTTGGTTAGGAATATAGGATTAATATATTTTATTAATATTTTTGTTCTATAATTGCGTAATGAAAAAGATTTT
>CASGAK010000186.1 GCA_949299435.1 uncultured bacterium | reverse complement strand
TGGCATTTTTTGCATATAAAAACTCTTATAAAACTTCCAATAAAGTCTAATCTAAAAATGCACTGTCATCAAACATTTCCCAATACTCATTAGGAGTCATTTCAACAAATTCACCATCATTTTTTGACATGAATACTTTAGCTAATTGTTTTTCTTTATTTGCATCATATTCAAATTTAAATTTAAAATTATCCATACCCCCATTATCTGCAGGACAAGAAAAACTCTTTTCTTTTAATCTTTTACCAGATTCATCATAAAAGACCTCCCATTTAGAATCCTGACTGTATGATTCTACGAAAGCCTTTAAATGTTTTGAATCATTGTCATAGACATCAATTCTTTTGCAATCGAGCTTATTTTCATTTTTAGATAATCGAAGATAGCTTTTACTGCGTACACTGTATTGATTTGAGTTAGGATTTTGAATTCTTTCTATTTCAATAATACGCTCAGGCTCTATAACTTTGTTTACTTGACCATTTTTATCGAAAAATCTCCTATACTCAACCAAATCACCCAAATAGCAATCGAATTTATGCACACGCTCCGAGGTACCATCAGCACTTTTTACACTGTAAAACAGAATCTCATTTCCGTTTGAATAAATTTCTCTGCGTAATTTACCAGCTTTATCAAATAATTTTGATGTATAAGAACCATTAGAAGGGTGAAAAGTATCTACACGTTTAAATCCGTTAGAAGTAATTTCTTCAACTTCTTCCACACCTTTTGGGACAAAAGGGAAATGATTCATTATTTTTTTAAACAAATGTGTACTTCTGTCAAAACGAATATCAAGATCTTTTAACTGCAGATGTAATTTATTATCAACAGGTCTTGTGTCACCTTTAGACACCCAGCGGTAAAACCAAAAAGCTAAGCCAACAATACCTGCTGCAAAAGCAAGTTTTTTACCTAAATCATTTTTTTTATTGTCCTCTTTACTATTTCGCTCAAAATTTCCGGAAAATTCTAATGTTGAATATCTTTTTTTATTTTCATTATTATTTAAATTACCGCAATAAATATTATTTTTTTGATAATTTGCAGAAATTAACGATATCATAGTTATACCCCTTACGAATATATATAAGCACAAAAATCAGATTCAAACAGTAATATATTACAAAAACTTAACTTGAATTTTTTTTATCAGAATAATAAAATATAAGTGTAAAAAATACACTAACGCAAAAATAACTTTTTTGTGTTTTACAATAAGCAGTTAATCAAAAATATAAATGGCGGAAATTATGACAAACACAAACGAAAACATTAGAAATATCGCAATAATAGCACACGTAGACCATGGTAAAACAACTCTTGTAGATTGTCTTTTAAAACAAGCAGGAGTATTCAGAGAAAACCAACACGTACAGGAAAGAGTACTCGACAGTAACGATTTAGAAAAAGAACGCGGAATTACAATTCTTTCCAAAAACATTGCAATTAATTACAAGAACACAAAAATCAACGTAGTAGATACCCCTGGTCACGCAGACTTTGGCGGAGAGGTAGAACGAGTTTTGGGCATGGTAGATGGAGCATTATTAATTGTTGATGCAGCAGAAGGCCCAATGCCACAGACTAGATTTGTTCTTTCTAAAGCATTGGAATTAGGACTTAAAATAATAGTCGTAATTAATAAGATTGATAAACCGGCAGCAGAGCCTTTGACTGCATTGGATAAGGTATTTGATTTATTCACAGAATTAACAGATAGAGAGGATTTAATTGATTTTCCATTCATTTTTTCAAGCAGCTTAAACGGATTTGCCATTAAGGATTTGGAAGATGAGAGAAAAGATATGATACCGCTTTTGGACTGTATATTAGAAAATATTCAACCTCCAAAGTGTGACGTGAATAAACCATTCCAATTCAGAGCAACAACTCTTGATTATAATGAATATGTAGGCAGGATTGTAATAGGTAGAATAGAAAACGGCACTGTGAAATCTCAAGAACAGGTTTGCGTAATTCATGCAAACGGCAGTCAGGAACGGGGGAAAATAACAAAACTTTTCGGTTTCCATGACTTAGGCAGAATTGAAATAGACGAAGCATCAGCTGGAGATATCGTAGGCATAGCAGGTTTTTCAGATATTCAAATCGGAGAAACAATTTGTGATTTGAATAACCCATCTGCTCTGCCTTTAATCAAGGTAGATGAGCCGACTTTGCAGATGAATTTTTCAGTCAACGACAGCCCTTTTGCAGGAACTGAAGGAAAATTTGTAACATCAAGACAATTAAGAAAAAGACTGTATAATGAACTAGAAAAAAATGTAAGTCTGCGTGTAGAAGATACAGATTCTACAGATGTATTTAGAGTTTCAGGCAGAGGTGAGTTGCACCTTGGTATTTTGATTGAGACAATGCGACGTGAAGGTTATGAATTTCAGGTATCAAAACCTGAAGTTATTTACAAAACCATTAACGATGAAAAATGCGAGCCTTATGAAAACTTAATCGTTGACGTTCCAGAAAGTTGTGCAGGTAGCTGTATTGAAAGACTATCCGGACGAAAAGCGGAAATGAAAGAGATGAATAATTCAAAAGGCAGAACAACTCTTACATTCCATATCCCTGCAAGAGGACTTATCGGGTTCAGAAGTGAATTTATCAGAATGACAAGAGGTGAAGGTATAATGTATCACACATTCTTGCATTACAGACCTTATGCAGGTGATATTCCACGACAAAGGAACGGCTCTATCATTGCAATAGAACAAGGTGAAGCAATTCCTTATGCTTTAGCTCAATTTGAAGATAGAGGAGTATTTTTCGTAACTCCTAAAACTAAAGTATATCGCGGAATGATTATCGGAGAATGCAACAAGCCTCAAGATATTGTCGTAAATATTTGCAAGACTAAAAAATTGACCAATATGAGAAGTGCAACAGCAGATGTAATGGTGACACTACAAGCTCCGAAACTTATGGCATTGGAAGAATGTCTTGAATACATCGGAGATGATGAATTGGTTGAAATAACCCCTGAAAATGTCAGAATAAGAAAAGC
>CASGAK010000185.1 GCA_949299435.1 uncultured bacterium | reverse complement strand
ACCTGCTCTTATTATAGGAATTGCATCTTTTTGCATGTCACTATTCGGCTTTTGGTTCGGAAATATGTTTAAAAATTTTCCGTCAAAAATTTTGGAAATATCAGGCGGAATTATCCTTATAGCACTCGGGATAAAAGCATTACTTTAAAAAAGCATGCCTTGAAACGATTATAATAAAGCAATCTTTTACAATTCTTAATAATATTCAAAATCATGGAAACCCATGCACTATGCATGATTTCATGAATAAAATATCTAAGACCATGTGATAGATTAGTTTTTCAGCATGTTGACCACGCAAAACCCTTGATAATGCTTAATTTAAGGCTTTCGTTACAAATGTTAATAATCACATGTTGTGCCCTTGAAAAAATATCCTGATTTTCTATAATGTAATTAAGAGGTGGTCGAAAGACCGCAAGGGGTGGAGAAAACAGCCTGTCATATGGCTGGAAACTTTACTATTGTTGTAGCTTAAAGTTTGGAGATAGTAGAAATTGTTTAGAAGTAGAGATATGGGTAGAGCCGTTGCCGTCAGAAGGTGGACACCTACGGCATTGGAATGTTATAAACGCGGGTGCAATTGCGAAGGTTGCTTTTACAAAGATTTTTTCAGCGGATCATCACAAAAATGTCAAATGAAAGCATCTGTACTTGAATTAGTTCGTGTAATAGGGACTCCTAATGTAGAATTACAGCAATTTATTTTGGAAGATTAATTCCAAAAATTTGTTAAATATACATTACCTAAAATGATATTTACCCTTTAAAAAAAATCATTATTATGTTATACTGTATAAGCAGTATAAATAGGAGGTCTAGATGCACATACACGTTAATGGAAGAAACATCGAAATTACTGATGCTATCAAGTCTTATGTAAAGGAAAAGATAGGTAAAGTAGCAACTCATTACGATCAAATTCAAGGGATTGAAGTTGTGTTATCAGTTATTAAAAATCCTGCAGCATCAGATAGTCATGTAGCAGAAGTTTTGTGCAAAACAAACAGCGGAACTATCCGAGTAGAAGAAGCAGCTGAGTCTATGTATGCAAGTATTGATTTATTAGCAGACAAATTAGCAAGACAAATTAAAAAACAAAAAGAAAAGAATTCAGGATTTGACAATTCATCAATCAGAACTGATGCTATTGTAGAAAAAGAAACTGAAGAAGTTACTGAAGAATAATTTTGTTTTAAAACGAATAAAATATTTACGAACGCTCTGAAATTTTAAAATTTCAGAGCGTTTATTTTTTACACTTCTTTATAAGTTTTAAAATGAGTCTTACAGACCTCATCAAGTCTTGAGCGGGTGAATTTTTGTATAAATTCTTTAGCAGCATCTTTAACTTGGGCTGCACAACCTTTAGGAAATTTTATACCAAATTCTTTTTCCATAGCATCAATTTTATGGACAAAAGCGGCACGTGCAAGAATTGATGCCGCAGCTACAGCGACATCGCTTTCAGCTCTTACCATCTGCTCAAGTCTTATTGTCTGACCTTTTTTCATCAACGCTGACTTAATAAGACTTTCATCACCGAATTGATCTGACAGTGCATATTCACAACTATCCTTTTCCAATATATTTTCAATAGCTCTTGCATGCCCCCAAGCAAGTAATCTATTTAAATTTTTTATATTAGAATACAATTCATTATATCTTTTGTTTGAAATTACAATTACAGTGTGGGGAGCATTAGCTTTAATTTTAGATTCCAATTCCAAAATTTTCTTATCAGATATTTTTTTACTGTCTTTTATTCCAAGTGAATGAAAATACTCAGCATTTTTTTCATCTACCAGAACACCTGCTACACAAAGCGGACCAAAAAAGTCACCTTTTCCTGATTCATCGACACCTATGTGTGGTACAAAAATATTTTCATTCATCAGTGCAAACTCTCCGGAATTGCCATGGGAACAGGAACCGGAGCTTTGGAATCCGGTACAGGTGCCTGCGGTTGGGCAGGAACTGAAGTTTGCTGTGGTTGTTTATTTTCTTTTTCAGCCTGATTTTGTTTGAAGTTTTTAACAACATCAGCAGGAGTCACTGCTGGTTTTACGGTTTCTGCAGAATTTTCTGGATTTTCATTATTTAACTCTGCATTTTCTTCATTTTCATTTTCTTCTTTTGGTTTATTTTCATAAGCCGGTTTTGCATTTGTCAATTCAACTTCAGGGTAGTCAAACTCCATATTTTTATAGGGAGCCGTTGCGACTTTCATAATATCCCGCCAAATTAATGCAGGAACAGTACCACCTTGGACAGCTTTTGAGTTAGTTGTATTGTCATCATTACCTACCCAAACTCCTGTTACAATATTAGGTGTATAGCCTATAAAACTTGCATCTTTATAGTCATCTGTCGTACCTGTTTTACCTGCTGCGGGTTTTCCAATATTTGCAGCAGCACCTGTTCCGCCTTTTATTACATTTTTCAACATTGCAGTCATAATGGCAGCGGTATTATAGCTCAATTGATGTGAGGCTTTTACTGCAGGTGCTCGATATACAACCTTTCCGCGAGAGGTCTCTACTCTTTCTATCGCGTAAGGTTGAACAACATACCCCCCATTTGCAAAAGCTCCGTAGGCTCTTGTAATTTCATACAATTTTGTACCATTAGAGCCTAATGCTATCGTATAATCATATTCAAGCGGAGTTGTTATGCCCAAAACTCTTGCCAATTGAATTACTGAGCGAATACCTACCTCTTTAATCATTCTTGCTGCACATACGTTTGATGAATACATTAGAGCTTTATATATAGGAATTTTTCCTCTGTATTTATTTCCATAGTTGTGAGGTGACCAATCGCCTAAGGTAACTGGAGAATCATCAATCAAATCATTTGGATTTGCACCTTTTTCAATCGCTGCAGCATAGACAAAAGGCTTAAATGCAGAACCTGACGGACGAACGGCTTGCACTCTGTCAAATTGGCTTTGGGTATAATCTTTTCCACCCGCGTATGCCAAAATTCTTCCGTCTATCGGACTGAATGAAAATACTGCTGCCTGCTGATTTTTACCTCTTAATCCATAAGCATTCATATTTTTTATAATTGCTTCGTTGGCAGCTTTTTGAGCTTTTGCATCAAGAGTTGTGACTATTTTATAACCGCCTTGTGAAATATCTGTATCATCAAATCCCAGTTTTTCCAATTCCGCCATTACTAAATCGCAGAAATACGGTGCTTTATTCGTCGTATAAAATCTCGGCATTGAACTTAGTTTAACTTTGGCATCTATTGCCTTTTCATATTGCTCTTTTGTAATATATTTCATCTTATACATTCTCAAAAGAACTTGATTTCTGCGTTTTATTGCTAAATCAAGATTATTGTAAGGAGAGTATACTGAAGGAGCTTGAGGAAGCCCTGCAATTAATGCCAGTTCAGGAAGTGTCAGGTCTTTTAGCTTTTTATTGAAATATATTTCAGCTGCTCCTTCCACACCATAAGCTCCTGAGCCTAAATATACATTATTCATGTACATCTCTAAAATTTGATCTTTTGAAATTGTTTTTTCTATTCTTGCTGCTATAACTAGTTCTTTTAACTTTCTATCAAAAGTTTTTTCATTTGAAAGGAATAGGATTCTTGCAAGTTGTTGAGTAATTGTACTTGCTCCTTGGACGAGTTTTCTCGCAAGAAGATTCTGCACTGTGGATCTTGCTAATCCATATAAATCATAACCCTTGTGATTATAAAAATTCTTATCCTCTGTTGCAATCAAAGCATTTATAAAATCTTGAGGAACATTTTTTATTTCTACTTTTGAATATGTATAAGCGGTAAATGTTTTGATAATTTCACCGTCGTGAGAATAAAATTTTGTAACTATATTAGGCTTAAATCCGTCAAGATTGTTTATCGGCGGCAAAGAAGATAAGTATAAATTAAACGATACTCCCGCTGCCAAGACAAAAGCTACTCCGAGGATAAAAGTTATTTTTACACCTCTTAAAAATTTATTTTCTTTTCTTACTATATTTCTTTTGGCTGCGGCTTTATCTGAATTTGTTCGTTTTATTCTCAACATTTTTATTTTATATTCCTTATTAATTACCTACATGATTTTAGTATAAAATTTAGACATAGGCAAGTTTATGAAAATTTAGTATATAATATTTTTATGTTTGATTTTATTTCTTGTATAATTAATGAATTTCGTTCATACTTTGTGCCTGAAAAAATTGTATATGAAGTAAGCGGGGAATGTAAAAAATGCGGCAAATGTTGTAATTACATGTATAGCGTCGATACTTACACCGAAAAAGAATTCAAAATAATGCAATTCCTGTTCCCAAAATACAGAAGATTTTATATAAAAGGCAAAGATGAATATGGTAATTTTATTTTTGCCTGCAAACTTGTGACACCTGAGGGGTTATGTTCTGATTACAAAAATCGACCAAAAATGTGCAAAAATTACCCTGCAAAAAAACTATACTTCCCCGGAAAACTCCATGAGGGCTGCGGATATAGTGTAAAAATTAAAACTTTTAAAGACTACCTTGATAAAAAAAATTCTTAACAAATTTACCTGAGTACTTTTTTCATATAATATAAATGATATGGAGAATAATTTTAATATACCTGAAAAAATAATACCAGAAGCGAAAGTTGAATTGAAAAAACTTTTGATCGGCAACAGAAACTTTGTAAGCGGGACTCCGACATTAAAAAATATGTCACTTGAAACTTTAAATAAATATGCATTTCACCAAGAGCCTTACGCTTGTGTACTTACTTGTTCTGATTCAAGGGTTGTACCTGAAATAATTTTTGACTGCGGGATTGGAGAAATCTTTGTAATTAGAGTCGCAGGAATGACTACAGGGCCTAATGTTATTGAAAGTGTTGAGTATGCGGTAAAAAAATTAAAAGTACCGCTTTTAATACTTTTAGGACATGATGATTGCGGAGTAATGAAATTTGCAAAAGAGCATTATCCTGAGCCGGTAGGAGAATTTTCTTCCATATTAAAATGCGTATATCCCGTATTAGATAAAAAAGAAGATATAACTTGCCATAACTATTTTGCACAACAGCACACGATTTGGGTGAATGATTATCTTATGAAACATTCTGTAATAGTCAGTGAGGCGGTAAAAAACAATAAATTATATATAGCAAACTGTCACTTTGACCATTCCACAGGACTAGTTAATCTGATATAAATAAAAATACCTTTAAAAATTAAGGGGACAAAAGCAGATCTTCGCCACAGTGCAGCCTTGCTCTGTGGCTCGCTGTCTAATAGGCTACTCAAAAGTCCCGCTCACGTTTCTTATCGCGAGACTTTCTCGGACACATTTAAAAAACTTTTTAATGTCTGCCATTTGGAGAAATTTTTAAATTTTCGTTGCCATAAGCATTTTTGAAATTATTCTTCTCTTCATCATCAGAATTTCTTGAAATCATACAAATACCACTTTGCAAAATACCATCGTTTTCCAATTCACAAGAATCTTTCTTATTTTTAATTTTCTGAATAATTTCATCAAATTTACCCATTCTACCCATTACAATTGCTGTAATAACAGCAGCTGACAATCCTAAAAGTAATATTCCTCCAATTAATTTAATAGTTTTATCCATTACAATTACCTTTCTGTGTTACAACACTTTTTTATACATTAATTTCACCTGATAATTTAACGGTGCTAACTTTTTATAAAGAAAATACACAAACTTTTCATTCACTTACGAGGTTACGATAATTTAATTAAAAATTAATATTTTTTCTTTATTTAAGTGGTAGAATTTTATCAGCAAGAGAAAAGGAGAGAAATTATGATTTCAGAAAAATTAGAAAAAGCATTTAACGATCAAATTAACAAAGAACTCTATTCAGAATATCTTTATCTTTCTATGCAGGCATATTTTGAAAGATTAAATTTAAAGGGTTTTGTAAACTGGATGTCAGTACAAGTTCAAGAAGAACATGCACATGCTATGGGTATGTTTAACTACCTGCAAGAACGCGGTGGAAGAGTTGAATTGGAAGCAATTGATAAACCGCAAGTTGAATGGACATCACCTTTGCATGTATTCGAAGAAGTACTTAAACACGAAGAATATGTAACCTCAAGAATCAATGCTTTAATGGACGTAGCTGAAGAAGTTAAAGACAGAGCAGCACTTTCATTTTTAGATTGGTATTTGAAAGAACAAGTTGAAGAAGAAGCAAATGTAGGCGGGGTATTAGCTACATTAAAACTTATTAAAGATGACGCTAAAGCTCTATTAATGCTTGATAAAGATTTAGCTGCCAGAACTTTTGTTGCTCCGGTTATCGGCTAGTAAATATAAAAATATTTTATTTTTATTATCCCTTTTGAACGTATTTTCAAAAGGGATAATTTTTACCTAACCTGATTATTGTAATTTAATTTATTTGTCATAAAATAATTCTATGATTAAAATGATTTCAAAAATATTTTTAATGTTAGCACTTTTAACATCTACTGTTTTTGCAGGTGAAGGTTTTACCCAAGTACGAGCAAGTCATATTCTTGTAAAGACCGCTAATGAGGCTATGGAAATTAAAAAACAAATTGATAACGGTGGCGACTTTGAATATTATGCAAGGCTCTATTCAATTTGTCCCTCTGGGCAAAATGGTGGTGATCTAGGGTATTTCGGACGCGGACAAATGGTTCCTGAATTTGAGAAAAAAGCATTTTCACTTCCTGTAGGTGTAGTATCAGATCCAGTATTTTCGCCATTCGGTTGGCATTTGATTAAAGTCACCGACCAAAAGTAGAATTTGTCTATTCAAAAACTAAATGAAATTGTAAAACAAAAGCAGATTTTCGCCACAGAGCAGCCTTGCTCTGGGGCTCGCTGTCTAATAGTCAACTCAAAAGTCTCGCTCACATTATCGCAAGACTTTCTCATACAATCTATTTTACCAAGGATAATCATCTTTGATTTCCCACCCGTCATTCATTATCTTCGCCGCACAGTAATCACCAGAACTTGTATGACTGCAATTTTCATTAATTTGCTGTTCAGTTTTGTCATACCCTTCAGGTCTAACTATATTATTATCAAAAAACACGGTAAACTTAAACACATCTCTACCTATTATATTCGGAGGCTTAATGCCATTTAAATCCACATATACAGTCTGTTTAGTACCATACATGGGAGTCTCTGAAACCTCATTTCCGTCTTCGTCATACTCGACGTCCCATTCCATCATAAATACAAAATATGATGTACCATCATTTGTCGTAAAAAATAATCTTCCTGCAGAATACTGTGTAACAATTGTAGTAGTCATTTTAGTACCCTTCAGAAATTTCCATGGACTACCTTCCCCATAAGGTTTTGTACCTTCTTTAGCAACAGTCGGACTATTGAAATAGGGCAGCCAATAAAGTTTAAAAAAGTTTTCTGCGACAGCAGAATCTAATTGCTCAGAATTTGAAAAATAAACAGGCCCGTTATCCTCTTGTGATCTCAATGCCATTTGACTTAATACTGTATAGGCTTTTTTTAATTGTGTCACAGTTACTTGCTTTTTATACTTTCCAATCAACATTGGCATCGTCATTGCCGCAACTATTCCGATTATGCCAAGCGTTATCAATACTTCTGCAAGTGTGAATGCTTTTTTCATACCGACCTCCATATTGCCTAATATAATATTCATTTTATCACTTTTTTGGTCGATATGCAATACCTTTAAATTTTTACCGTTAAGCGGGTATTTTAGCGGGGCCCCCCCCCCCCGTAAATCCTCTCATAGCGTACATTTCCAGCTCCTTTCATTATTTGTCGGTTTTCATCGTCTACTCATTTATTATATCAAGTTTTTCTATCCAGTGCAAGAGTTGAATAGAAAATATCTGTCAATTTATAACTTTTTCATACTTTCATCTAATGAAAATACATTAATTCAAATAAATAATAATATTAATAACTAAGGAGACATAATATGTATTTGTTTTTAAGATGGGTAGGTTTCGCATTTGTAATAATGTTTATTGCCTGGGTAGTCCCAGGAATTTCAGTTGCAAATTTTCTTACTGCTATGCTGGTTGCTGTAATTATTGCACTTATTAATGTATTTATTAAACCGGTACTTTTACTTGTGACATTACCGATAAACATTTTGACTTTAGGACTTTTCACACTGATAATAAATGCTCTTTTATTTATGTTTGCAGGATTTGTAGCTCCCGGCTTTGAAGTAGACGGTTTTTTAAGTGCATTTATCGGAGCACTTTTACTTTCTATACTTAGTGTAGGATTAAACAGCATAGGTCCAGACAACTAATCTAATCAAATTTCACAAACAATCCTAACTACTTTCCGCACTTGGTCTTGCTTTCCCAAGAAAGGTCACTGCAATGCAGGTAATCCATATTCTCATTATATATTACCCACGCTGCACAACCAGCACCGTTTGCACCCCAACCTGGAATTGAACCTATACTTTTATCCTTACAGGCTCTATCAAAAGTATATGCTTCCGTCTGCATTTGTGTTCCCATAGGAACTATACCATGTTTTGTTATTAAAAATAAGAAAAAGTCTACACCAAATTGGTTAGGTGATTTATTACCATTTATATCAACCCAAACTGATGCACATACATTTTGTAAAGGCTTTGTAATACCCATATTCCAACTACAAGTATTATTATACATATAAAAACTAATAATCATTCCATCTGTAAGTTTTATACGAGAATAAACACCTCCTTTATCATAATTATAATTTTCTTCTCCATTCAAATATTTATATTTAACATCAGGAAGACAACCTGTCTGTTCGGCTCTGCAAGTTTTTGTCTTGTTTAAAAATTCTGCAAATCTTACCATTAAAGTATTTGCACCATCAGGATCTGCAAGTCCTGTCGTACCTAAATCCCAATTTTCTATCGGTCCATATTTTTCTGTCGCCATTATAAATGCCTGATTGAGCACTGAATTGACCTTTTTCAACTGTGTGACGGTTACTTTTTCTCTATATCTGCCAATTAACACAGGCATCGTCATCGCTGCGACTATTCCGATTATGCCTAAGGTTATCAATACTTCCGCTAAAGTAAACGCCAATTTAAATTTCTTTCTCGCAACAAATACTACCATGTATGTTTATCCTCTAATAAATTATCATTTATACTAATTTAAATGGTTTATAAACCATTTTATATTAATATAAACTATTGTTATAAAAATTGCAACTCCTTAAAATTAAATTAATGAATGATAGGGATTTTTTAAAAAAAATTGGCATTAAATTAAAAGTCTTACGATCAATAAGAGGCTTATCACAAGACGATATTGCAAACAAACTTGACATTGACAAGAGCTATTACAGCAAAGTCGAAAGAGGATTAACAAATCCTACGCTTTTGTATTTGAAAAATTTATCTGAAGTTTTGAATATAAAACTGGAAGAACTTGTAAATCCTGAAATTAAATTTTAGTTTTTATTTTATGGCTTTTGCGATTTGATATAAAAGCATTTGTTTGTCTTTTGACAATTCATCATATATTTTGTTAATTTCGGCTTTAAAATCTTTATCTTTTATATCAGCATATTTAAATAATTCATACAATTCCACATCAAGTACATTTGCTATTTTTTCAAGCGTGCCTATTGTAGGGAAATTTCTTCCGACTTCCAATTTACTTATATATCCGACATCAAGCTCAAGTTTTTCAGCCAGTTTTTCCTGAGTAATTTTTTTCTGTTTTCGAAACTCTTTTATTTTTAACCCTAATAATTCTTTTGTATCCATAAGCACCTTATTTTAATTTTAGTAATTTTATAAAATTTAAAAAAGGCACACTTAGTGATTATTTTTATATTAATAGCATTAAAATTGACAAAAATAGCAAAATATGTAATAATTATTATATAAAAGTCAGTTTATGTACGGGTAAATTATATACAAAAGCACACAAAACAAACTTTAGCATTTACACTTTCTGAAGTTCTTATAACATTAGGAATAATCGGAATAATTGCAGCTATGACATTCCCCTTATTAATAAGCAAATACCAAAAAAAAGTAACTGTAGAAAGACTCAAAAGTGCCTATTCACAACTTTCTCAGGCTATTCAACTTTCCGAAACTAAAAATGGTTCAAAAGAGTACTGGGATTACACTTTAAATGGAGAAAATTTCTACAGACAATATTTTGCAAAATTCTTAAAATCATTTGATATAACAAATCAAAAAATAATTAATTACAAATGTCTTAAAGGAGAATGCTACTCAGGTTCTTACCAGTTGGATACCACACCCAAAATAGCACTTGCAAACAACATAACTTTGGCAATAGCAAACCATAGCTATTCCGGGACAATATTAATATATGTAGACATAAACGGTTTCCAAAACCCAAATGTCAGAGGAAAAGATTTATTTTTATTTCAAATAAACAAAAAATACGGATTAGTTCCATATGGTTTTGGGACACCCGACGAAAATTTAAGTGATTCAGGTAAAGAATCTTTTTTTGGGGTAATGGATCGTGAAATTCTTCTAAGTGACAAAAATGATGCCTGTAACAGAGCTTCTAGCGGGAATTGGTGTGCCGCACTTATAATGACTGACGGGTGGGAAATTAAAAAAGATTATCCTTGGTAATTATAGAACTCTTTTATAAATTTCATTTATATTTTTCAAAAATTCATTTTTATCAAAAATTTTATCTATTTCATCAGCCGCCAATCTTTTTGTAACCTCATCATCTTTCAAAAGATTGGCTTTAAAATCACCGTCATTTTCAAAAGCATCAAGAGCATTACGTTGGACAATTTTATAAGCATCTTCTCTTGTGAGCCCTTTTTCTACAAGCACAAGCAGGACTTTTTGTGAAAAAACTATTCCGCCGAATTTGTCGGTATTTTTGAGCATATTTTTTTCATGGACTACAAGATTTTGCACAACACCATTGAATCTATTCAACATAAAGTCAACTAAAACAAGACTGTCCGGGAAAATAATTCTTTCAGCAGAGCTGTGAGAAATATCGCGTTCATGCCAAAGCGGAATATTTTCTAACGCAGCAATAGAATTGCACCTTACAACCCTTGCAAGCCCGCATAAGTTTTCGGATAAAACAGGATTTTTTTTATGCGGCATAGCAGAAGAACCTTTTTGACCTTTTGCAAACCCTTCTTCTACTTCCAAAACTTCCGTTCTTTGCAGATGACGAATTTCTGTTGCAAATTGCTCCAGCACACTTGCGATTAAAGCTAAAGATTGCATAAAATATGCGTGGTAATCTCTTGCAATTACTTGTGTAGATACTCTTGCAGGTCTGAGCCCTAAATTTTTGCAGGTAATTTTCTCAACTTCAGGCGAAATATTGCTATAAGTTCCGACAGGTCCTGAAATTTGTCCTACACGAATTTCTTCCAATGCATGCTCAAAATTATCCCGCTGACGTTCCAGAATGTCTATCCAATTACAAAGTTTAACTCCAAAAGTCATAACCTCAGCATGGATACCATGAGAACGACCTATGCAAATTGTATTTTTATGTTTTTTAGCTAAATCTTTTAACGATTGGATTGTATCGTCCAAATCCTTTTTAATAATCTTACCACTGTCTTGGATTTGCAATGCAAACGCCGTATCGATTACATCAGAACTTGTCATTCCGATATGCATATGACGGGCTAAGTCTTCTCCAAGACTTTCATTCACGCAAGTCAAAAACGCTATCACATCATGACGAACTTCTTTTTCTATTTCATCAATCCGCTCAATCGTAAATTTTGCACGTTTTTTAATTTCCTCAACGTCTTTTTTGGGTATTTTACCCAGTTTTGAATATGCCTCACAAACAGCTATTTCAACCTTTAAATAGTAATCGAACTTGGAGTTCAAGTCCCATATCTTTTTCATTTCTTCGCGTGAATATCTGTCAATCATAAGTTTATTCTAGCACAAAAAAATAAAGACAAGGCAGTGATTATTTAGGCAGATTTTTAAAATAATCTTTATCCGTTAACGCTTTATAGGTGCACCCTGCACCGTTCATATTATTTGTAGAAGTCGCAGAACAATATTCATCTGTTTCACTGTAATAATTGGTTCCCTCAACTCCCATAGGCAGAAGTGTTCCTTTTTCATTTATCTGAAACATAAACAAATCCTGTCCTAATCTGTTTGGATTTTTAAGGTACCCGTTAACATCTACTGATATGT
>CASGAK010000184.1 GCA_949299435.1 uncultured bacterium | reverse complement strand
TTTTTAAAATGGTCGGGATGACACGATTTGAACGTGCGACCCCCTCGTCCCAAGCGAGGTGCGCTACCAAGCTGCGCTACATCCCGTTAAGTTTCAAAACTACTCAATCAATTTTGGATTCATTTTATTTGAAAAAGTAAGTTCTTATTATTAGGTTTTCAAGCGGCCACTTTATATATTAGCTATCGGCTAGTTTATTTATTGTGTGCCGTATACACAAACTCTATAATAAAAAAATATATAAGTCAATATTTATTAGTTATTTTTATTTTCCATTAAACTTAGTTTTGTACTTATTCCGAATATTATACCGGAAATTAAGTAGGTAAGCCAAGCAAAGGCATAATTGCGTTTTAGTGGTTTTAAATTAATTGAATTGTTCAATGTTTGTTTTATTTGTTTTGCAGAATTTATGCCGCGTAGTGATGCTAGTCCTTCTTCTATTATAGTGGGTAAAAATGCGAAAAATCCTATTTTACCGGCATGCTTTTCAATAAATGTCTGCTCATTGTCGGATTTTTGAGAAAATTTATCCAATAATAAAAGCATTGGAGCAATTGCAGCGAGTTTACCTCTTGAAGATTGTAAAAATTTTAAAAAACGTCCTTTATGAGCATTTACTGCATGTCCCAGTTCGTGCAAAATTAATGATGGTTTATTCTTTGGGGCAACTGCTAATTTTAGTTGGTCCATGTAGAAGGCATTTTCCCCCCTTGCAACAGGTTTTAACTCTTGAGATATATCAATTCCAAATTTTTTATATTTAGATGCAATATTTGCAAGATTATTGTTATCAATATACTCAATACTGATTTTACCGTTCAAGTTGTTGTCATTTAGCATTTTCGCAGCCATAGCTTTGACATTTTGAGTGTTGGTAAATTCTTTACCCTGCATAAGTTTTTGTCCACACCATTTTGAGAGTTTTTGCAAGGCAATAGCCATACCTTGAAGAATACCCGCCGTAACTATCGGCTTTAATTGGTTGTCATCTGAGGGAATATTCTTTTCCTGGGTATATGGACGATTGATATCATACGGATTTGTATAATATCTTTGCGTAAAATATGGGTTTATGTTTCTTATGCCTTCCACATTTTCTATAAAACCACTTAATGTTTTAATTTGCTATTTCATTAAGAAAGTTTACATTTTTGAAAAATCTTCTTTTGACGCATTACAAATAGGACATACCCATTCTTCTGGAAGGTCTTCGAATTTTTTTCCTTCTTTTTCTTCATCATAAATATATCCGCAAATTTCACATAAATATTTCATTTTTGTAATCTCCTTTCATTATTATAAAATATATGTTACAATCATAATATGCATACTAGTAATCGAAATGTTTTAAGGCAAAAGGTTTATTATTCAGATACTGATGCGTACGGTGTCGTGTGGCATGGCTCTTATCTAAGATGGCTTGAGATGGGACGTGTAGACTGGTGCGAAGATCGCGGACATAATTTGATAGAACTCGAAAATCAAAATATAGTCCTGCCTGTTGTTAATTTAAATGTACGCTACAAGACATCTGCAAGACTTAATGATGAATTAATTATTGAAACTTCTATTAAAAAATTCAACGGTTTATCGGTTACATTCTATCAGGTTATAAAATCTTTTGACAGCAATAAAACTTTTATAGAAGCCGATATAGAAGTCGTTGCAATACATAAGGATAATGGAAAATTATACAGGCGTATGCCAGAAATATTGTCTGAAGTTTTCCAAAAGGAGGTAGAATGCCTTCAGTCCGTTTAAATAAATTTATTGCTTCATCAGGGCTTTGTTCCCGCAGAAAAGCTGATGAGTTAATTGAAAGCGGTGTTGTTTCTGTAAACGGTAAAAAAGTTACAGAGCTGGGGTTTTTAATTAATGAAAAAGATAAAGTGTTTGTTAATCAAAAACAAATAAGACCTGTAAAATACGAATATTACCGATTTTATAAGCCTGCCGGGTATATAACTACTGCAGATGATGAGAAGGGCAGAAAAACTATTTATGATATTTTACCAGAGAGTATGTATCATCTAAAACCTGTAGGAAGATTGGATAGAGAGTCTACCGGACTTCTCATTTTAACAAATGACGGGGAGCTTATCAATGAACTTACTCACCCGTCAGTTAAGGTTCCAAAAGTCTATTTGGTATCCATCGAGTCTTCTATTCATAAGCATGAGCTGGAACAGATGGCTAATGGAATAGAAATAGAACCTGGGAAAAAGGCTTATGCTGATATTACGGTATTAGAAGCTGATAAAAAACATACTTTTATGCAGATTACGTTATATCAAGGTATGAACAGACAAATTAGAAAAATGTTTGAATACTTTGGATATGAGGTAAAAACTTTAAAACGTGTACAGCATGCTATAATAAATTTAGATGGTATGAAACGCGGAGAGTTTAAGCCAATCAAGCCAAAACAAATTAAAGAATTGAAGAACTTTTTGAATAGGATTAAGAAATATGATTAAGGTTGCAATTACGGGAAATATTGCTGCAGGTAAATCCACTGTAGAAAAAATATTAATATCTAAAGGTTATCCGGTACTTAATACCGATGATGTAGCTCATGACCTTTTAGATGGCAAAAAAGATATATTATCTGATTTTAAAGGTGCGGAGTTCCTTGATGCAAAACAAGAGGTGCTAAAGGCCTTTAAGGGGTATGATATATTAGACAAAGACGGTAAAATCTCTCGTCCTAAATTGGGCAAAATTGTATTTCATGATACAAAAATGCTTAAAAAGTTAGAAGCGATTATTCACCCTGTAGTTCGTTTAAAAATATATGAATTCTTTGAAGAACATAAAAATGAGACGGTTGTTTTTGTATCAGTG
>CASGAK010000183.1 GCA_949299435.1 uncultured bacterium | reverse complement strand
TTATTAATCGTGTTATAGAATTTTTTAACTTTAGCTGCGGTCGCTTCTTTTCTTGAATCAGCAATCACAGCAGGCAAAGTCATCGCTGCAACTATTCCGATTATTCCTAAAGTTATAAGTACTTCTGCCAGTGTAAAGCCCTCATTGTATTTTCTGAACTTTGCTCTATGCACCTTTTTTATCCTCCTAACTATGATTATTTGTCAATATTATATGCTTATTAATCATAATTGTCAATAAAAATTATGACTAATAAGCTATTATTTAAAAAAGTTAAATATTCTATCATAAAAAAAGAGGATATTATGACAAATTTAAAACTAAAATTGGGAATACAAATCAAACATCTTAGAAAGGCTCAAAATCTTACACAGGAGCAGCTTGCTGAAATAGTAAATATTGATATTACCAGCTTGAGCAAAATTGAGACCGGAAGAAATTACCCGCAGCCTGAAACTATTGAAAAAATCGCAAATGCTTTAAATGTTGAGCTTCCAAAATTGTTTACGTTCAATCAAAATCTTTCTAAAACTGATTATATGAATAAGATCAATCAAAATTTAATGTTTATAAAAGATAATGAAGAAAAACTTAAAATTATGTATGAAATATCCTCAGCCCTTGTATAAGAATTTTGTATACATATAATTATTATATGGAAAAGACTTTATATAATATTTATAAAACTTTTTTTAAAGTAGGAACGCTGCTTTTGGGTGGGGGATATGTAATTTTACCGCTTCTACAAAGTGAGCTTGTAGATAAGCGTGATTGGATTGATAATGATGAGTTATGTGAATATACAGCATTAAGTCAGAGTATTCCGGGGTTAATCGCTGCAAATTTATCAATATTTGTAGGATATAAACTTAAAGGAACCATGGGTGCTTTGGCGGCAATTTCCGGAATGATTACTCCAGCTTTTTTATGTATTGTAATACTTGCAAAAGTTTTGGAAGAGATAATTAAGCTACAATTCGTTCAAGGAATTTTTTGGGGTGTAGGAATTGGTGTTTTAATTCTTATTTATCTCGCAATAAAGGAAATTTGGAATAAGAGTGTAATTGATAAATTTACATTCGGAGTTTTTTTTGTCGTATTTTTGTTTTCTGTTTTATTAAAAGTTTCACCTGCTATTTTGATAATTGCAGCAATATTTTTAGGTGTAATTCGTCAGTTCCGTATTAGCCGTAGTGGCAGTGGTGGTGAAAAATGATATATTTACAGTTATTCTTGGAATTTTTTCATATAGGACTTTTTTCATTCGGGGGCGGATATGCCACGTTACCGTTTTTATTCCATATAGCAGAGACAAAGGATTGGTACAGTGCAAAGCAACTTACTGATATGATTGCGATATCTTCAATTACTCCAGGCCCTGTAGGGGTAAATGTCGCTACATTTGCAGGATACACGACCTCAGGAATTTTGGGTGCTTTAATTGCAACTACTTCTGTAATTTTGCCTTCTATAATAATTGTTATTATAATTTCTAAATTGCTTCAGCAATTTAAGCATAATCCTTATGTAAGATCAGTTATCTATACAATCAAACCTGCAGGGTGTGGACTTTTGGCGGCTGTCGGGGTTAATATGTTTTTAAATAATATTAATCTTTTTGGAATGGTTCTGTTTGTTGCTCTTTTAATTTTAAGTTTTATTAAGAAACGAGATCCGCTTTTTTATCTGGGGGTGTCCGCGTTATTCGGATTATTGTATAGTTTTGTTGGTTTTATAAAATAGTTTGTAATATATAATTTTGCTATAACAGGGCATATGTAATATTATAAAGAGAATATGATTAATATTTTTAAAAATAAATATTATAGAGCAGTAGTATTATATAAAATGGCAATATTTATCGGGTTTTTCATAATATTTGTTTCTATGACGACGGTAATAGCTATTAATCGTGTACAATTAGCAAGATGTCATGTAGGTTTAAAACAGGCATTGTCTATATTAAGTCAGGCTTTAGTTTTTGCAAATTTCGACTCAAATAATGAAAAAAGGCCTGATATTTACTATTATTATTTGGTAGATGCATTTAATACCCATTTCGAAAGTACAAATTGTGCACATTCAAAGGAGTTGGCTTGTCATATAGGTGAATATTATACTATGAATAATAAAGCCAAAATGTCCAGTCTGATTTTTAGAAAAGGAGCTAAAATAAGTATTAATAATATTCTTTTTATGATTAATCAGCCAAGATTTCCGGAGGATGCTCTACTTGTCATAATTGATTCTAATGGCGGAAATATGAAACCTAACAGGTTAGGTCATGATGTTTTTGTGTTTCAAATAATAAATAACCGTGTAAAAGCTATGGGAAATAAAGGTACATTATACCCGCTTAATAAATATAAGTTCTACTGTAATAACAAAAGTACTTCTCATGACGAGCTGCTGGGGGTAAATTGTACTTATAATGCATTCTTTGATGATAAATATTTTTCAAGATTATGGTAAATTATTTATCTGAATTGATAAAAGTTCTGTATTGTAAAGCCTGCATAAGATGATTTTGTTTAATATTTTCAGAGCCATCAAGGTCTGCGATTGTCCTTGCAAGTTTTAAAATTCTATCGTATTTTCTGCCAGATAGTTGATATTTTGTAATAGCGGTTTTAAAAATTTGTTCAGTGGCATTATCAATTTTACAATATTTTTTAATAAGTTTTGGAGTCAGTTCTGAATTTGTCAATATTCCTTCATTTTTATATCTTTGAGTTTGAATTTTTCTTGCTTTTATTACTCTTTTTCTTATTTCGGCAGAGCATTCTTCTGTTGTAGTTGATTGCATAAGCTCATCAGATGTAAGTTTGGGTACTTCAATTTGCAGATCAATTCTGTCAAGAAGTGGACCTGATAATCTTGATAGGTATTTTGAAATTTGAAATTCAGAGCAGTTGCATTGATGTTCTTTATCCCCGAGATATCCGCAAGGACAAGGGTTCATTGCAGCAAGAAGCATAAATTTGGCAGGGTATGTAATGGAGTGATTGGCTCTGGAAATAACTATTTTGGCATCTTCAAGGGGTTGTCTGAGTACTTCCAAAACCTGTCTTGGAAATTCGACTATTTCGTCCATAAACAGTACACCGCGATGAGCAAGAGTAATTTCACCAGGCTTTGGATTTGAGCCCCCGCCTATAATCCCGTTAGCTGATGCGGTATGGTGTATGGGACGGAATGGTCTTTTGGTCATAAGCGGCTCATTTGGTGATAGAAGTCCTGAGATGCTGTAAATTTTTGTAAGTTCTAATGCTTCACTCAATTCAAGGGGCGGGAGAATTGAAGCAAAACATTTTGCCATTAATGTTTTACCCGCTCCGGGTGTTCCAGACATCAAAAGGTTATGTCCGCCTGCGGCGGCTATTTCTAAAGCCTTTTTAGCCTTTTTCTGCCCTTTTACGTCTTTAAAATCATAAATATATTCTTCGTCTTGTTTTATTTTTAAATATTCGTTGATATCTATTTTTTCAACCTTTAGCGGATTTTCAAGAAAATGATTAACAACATCAGATAAATGTTCTGCTCCATATATATTCACCCTATCGACAAGTGCAGCTTCTTTTACATTCATTGCAGGTACAATGATATTTTTAATACCGCATTGTCTAAGTCCAAGTACCAAAGGTAATACTCCGTTTACCCCTCTTATAGCACCGTCCAGTGAAAGTTCTCCTATGAATGCATAATCTTTTATTTTTTCTGAATCAATAATACTTTCTTCAATTAAAATTCCGACTGCAATAGGTAAGTCAAAATTTGTACCTACTTTTTTTATATCAGCAGGGGCAAGATTAATAACCACCTTTTTGGAAGGAAAGGTATAGTTGGAATTTTTTATTGCAGAACGCACTCTATCGCGAGCTTCATTTATTGCAGTATCTGGCAGACCGACAATTGATATTGA
>CASGAK010000182.1 GCA_949299435.1 uncultured bacterium | reverse complement strand
TTTCAAATAAAGACTATTCGCTTTTAAAATCGGGGAATTATGATGAGATTTCTCAAAAAGCATTGAATAATTTATACGATCCTCTTGGCTTTTCTATTCTGCCATTTGAAGAAGATCCGTTTGGACTGTTTTCTGATTACATAATTTCGTTAGGTGGTAAGCAAAGTGTAAATTCAATTGATGGAAAATATTATGAAATATTGAATTTGAAAGTTGATGATGAGCTTGCCCTTTCTCCGACTTTGACAAACAAAGCTGTTAAAAAACTTGTAGATTTAAAAAAATCTTATCAGAATAATGAATTAAAAGTTTATCTTACAGGGGCACCTGTGCATGCATATTATGCAAGTGCAAAATCTATGAATGAAATTAATTTAATTTGTATTATTTCGACAATTTTTGTAAGCGGACTAATCTTTTGGTATTTTCGTTCATTAAAAATTCTTTTACCTGTGCTAATGAGCCTTTTAATAGGAATGGGAATTGGGTTTTGCATAACCTCTCTTATTTTTCCGACAATACATATTTTAACTTTTGTCTTTTCTACTACTCTAATTGGAATTTGCGTTGATTATTCACTGCATTATCTTATGGAATCTGATCTCAAAAAGATTATAAAAAGTCTTACTGTGAGTATGATATCAACGGTTTGTGCTCTGTTGATATTAGCTTTTTCAGGAATAGAATTGTTGCGACAAATTGCAGTTTTCACATCTTCAGGGCTTGTTGCGGTATATCTTTTTGTAATCCTTTTTTACCAACTTTTGCCTGAGCAAATTTCAAAACAAAAATTTGATTTGAAGTTTAATAAAAAAATCTTGATAATTGTATTTCTTGTGATAATTGCAGGAGCTTTAAAAATCCATTTTGACGATGACATAAGATCAATGTACAAACCTTCAAAAGAAATGTTGCAGGCAGAAAAACTATATCAAGATATTACAAATAAAAACTCAAATACTTCTTTTGCGATTGTAGAAGGTGAAACTATACAGGAAATTTTGAAAAAGGAAGAAAAAATATCTGAAAAGTTAACTGAAAATAATATTACGTACCACGCTCTCAGCAAATTTCTACCTTCAAAGATAAGACAAAAAGAGAGTATAATTTTGCAAAAAAATCTCTATGATAAAAAATTGAATGATTTCAAAGAGTTTTTGACTGCAAAAGATATTTCTACTTTGAAAGTTTTGCATGTCGAGTTTTTGAATGAAAATGTTTTTGAAGAAATTCCACAATTAAAAGATTTTATGATTGATAAAAACCATTCGCTTATGATATTGTACGATGTGCAAAATCCTTTTTTATTAGATCAATTTGATGGTGTCAGATATGTAAATTTACCTGTTGAAATCTCAAGCGGAATAAAAAATGTAAGAGTTTCCATATTGAAAATTTTGCTGCCGATATTTATGCTTTTGTATTTGATTTTAGGTGGAATTTTTTCATTCAGAAATGCTCATAAAATTATTCTGCCATCAATAATTGCAAGTGTGTTTGCAATATCTTTTATAAGTCTTTTTGGACCGATAAATTTATTCCATGTGCTTGCAATATTTTTAATAACTGGCTTTGGGCTGGATTATTCTGTTTTTAGGTTTAATGGTTCAAAAAAATCCAATGATGCAGTATTAATTTCTTGTATTACAACTGTATTTTCGTTTTCTTTGCTTGCATTGACGAGTTTTAAATTGATAAGCTCATTAGGACTTGTACTTGCAGTGGGTCTTTTGAGTTCGTATATCTTGAGCATTCTTTTGATATCAAAAGAATGATTGCTTGCAATAGATAGCATATAATCAGGTAAAATCCTTACTGAAAGTTTTGATTGAGGAGGCTCTTGCAGTTTAATTTCAGCTTCATATTCTGTCCAGAACCTGTAAAAGGTCTCAGCATCTTTTTTAGCTGGATTAAGTTTGTAATAATCAAAAATTTTTTCAAAATTTCTTTTTTTCATAAACTCGATATCAGCACCGATGTTTTCACTGTCAAATGCTGCAAGGATTATATCGTTGCTGTGTGAAATGCTGAAATGTAAATTATTGTCTATAAAATAAGGCTTTTTATTTTTTATTGCGATATCAGAATTGTTTTTTTTATAAAAATTTTCCGCAATGCTTTTAACAACAAATCTGCCAAGAGCGTACTCTTTGAGCCTTTTTAAAGATTTATAATCGTTTCCGAAATTTTGAATTATCCATTCGATTTCTGTGTTGTTAAAAATATTTGAATTAACGAAAAATATATCCATGCTAAAATAATAACATGGTAATGGAAAAATCTGCAAAAATTAAATATAGACGTAATCATAAAAAGAAGTTGTCAAAAGTAGAAGCACTATCTAACGCACAAAAACTGGCTTTTGCACCTTTTACTTTTCAAGCAGTAGGCTCTATGATTGATTTTGGAATTTTAGAGTTTTTAGATAAAAATCCTGCTGATATTGAAGGTATAATCGCAAATTGTAAAATCTCAAAATATACAGCACTCACTCTATTACAGGTCGGTGTATATTCGGAAGTTTTGGAAAAAACAGAGCAAATTTATTCGCTCACGCCATTAGGAGAATGTTTTTTGCATGACGAGATGACTGTAAAAAACTTTAATTTTATGCGAGATGTCTGCTACCTTGGAGCGAGTGAGCTTACAGAATCTTTTGAAAAAGAAACCCCAATAGGATTGCAAAAATATTTTGTAGATTCTAAGACAATCTATCCTTATGTGCCAACTTTGCCACAAAAAGCTAAAAAATCTTGGTATGATTTCGATTATTTTTATTCGGATAATTGTTATGAAGATGTACTAAAAATAATTTTTAAAGATGAAATAAATGAAATTTTCAATATAGGCGGGAATATCGGAAAGTTTGAAAAAACTTGTCAAAAACATTATCCTGATTGCAAATTGAATATAATAGATCTGCCTGTGAATAAAGAAATGGCTGAAAAAAATGTAAATTCGGATAACTTTAAGTTTTTCAGTTGTGATCTTCTATCAGATGAAGTGCTCCCTCCACTTTCAGGGGTTGTTTTTATGAGTCAATTTTTAGACTGTTTTTCAGAAGTGCAAATTTTGAATATTTTCGAAAAAATAAAAAAATCTGCAAAAACAGGTACAAAAGTATATATACTTGAGCCTATAATTGATAATCAAGAATTTAGTGGTGCTGCACTTTCAATATCTCATATTTCTTTATATTTTACTTGTATGGCAAACGGTTGCAGTAAAATGTTTACGGAAAATGAGATTACTTCATTAGTAGAAAAGTCAGGGATAAATATTGATAAAATCCATACAAATGTTGGAATGCACTGCTATACTCTGTTGGAGTGCAGCGTGAAATGAAAAAATGGTACGAAATAAAAGAACAAGCAGCAGGTGAAAAAAGACTATGGCTGATGTGGTATGTCTATAAGTTATTGGGTAAAAAAGCAATTAATTTCATAGCCTTTTTCGTAACTTTTTTTACTTTTATTTTTGCAAAAGATATAAGAGGGTATTCTAAAAAATATTTGACGGTGATATCTCCTCTTTCCGGTATAAAACCTTCTTTAATCAACCAATTTAAACATTTTTTATCATACTCGCATGTTCTAACTGATAAAGTGGAAATTTTTTCTAATAATTTTGATATAAATAAGATTATTTTTGCTTCTGAAAAAGAAAAAGAGTTGTTGTATTCGGATTTGGATAAGCAAAAAGGAGTATTTTTCTTATGTGCACATGTAGGTAATACTGATGCGATGAGGACTTTTTTTATAAATAATACAAGACACCCAAATCTAAAAGTAAATGTATTTTTGAGCAGAACTCAAAGTCAGGTTTTTAATAACTTTATAAAAAATATAGCAACAGAAATTCCTTTGAAACCTTATCTGGTAGAAGAAATAGGCGTGAATACCGCAATTGAGTTGAAGGATAGTCTTGATTCTGGCAGTATTGCCTTTATTGCAGGGGATAGAGTCGCAGAAAATTCAAACGCAGCAACCTTTAAAGCTGAATTGTTCGGGCATAAGGTAGATTTTCCGGTCGGAAGTTTTAAAATAGCACAGCTAATGGAAGTGCCAATATATTTTATAATCGCCTTAAAATCTGAAAATGATACATATACAATACATTTGGAAAAACACGAATTTACAACTTTGAAAAATTTGGAACAATCCTATGTCAAATTTTTGGAAAAAATTGTTCTGCTGAGTCCTTTTCAATTTTACCATTTTTATGACTTATTTAGTGAATATTAATAATATTAACCATTTGGCGGGTTATTCTTTTTAAAATTTAATAATAGTATTTAAAATAACTTATGAATACTGTTATAATAAAAAAAATAATTTTAGGTGCTTTTATTTTATTAGTTCAATTTTTTCTACCCTCATTTGCTAATAATAATTCAATATATGACTTAGAAACGCAAAAAAGCTCTAATGGTCTAATTAAGGATTGTTTTAAAGGTGAAAAATATTCAATAAATTCATATACCTTTGATTGGGAAAAAGATTCAAATTTTTTAAAAAGAGTTGAAAAAAAGTACCCGTATTTAAAAAAAGCATTCGATGTAAAGGGTAAAGAAAATTCGTTAAATACCAAATATATTTTTATATATGATAAAATTCTTGATAAAAAAGAATTTGATTTAATAAAAATAGCAATTCCTCAAGGAGCAAAGACTTTGGAAATAATCCAAATTTCAGATCCATTTGAAGAAGGTAGTTTTACGAATGAATTGTTTTTATTTCCAAAGGTTAGTTCTAAAAAATATAAAAGAGCTGCTATGAAAAACCTTCTGAATGAATTTTATGAATCAAACGGAATAGTAAGAAAATCAGTTGATATAGATTCTCTGAATTATAGCTATGCTGTATATGCAGTGACCAATTATTCAATGAAAAAGATATATGCATTATTATTTGAATTTACTTTTTAAATTGAGAAAAGTTGATTTTTAAACAAAAATTATTAAAAAATACTCTATTTGAGGTATAAATTAAATGATTTATTGACAACAGATTTCAAATAGTTTAATAGTAAAATTAGGAGATACAATAATTTTAAGGTTGGAGAGAGTTATGAAAATTAAAATCACGCGAAAACGAGCAGCTATAGCAATATTGTTGATAATTATTCTTCCTATAATATATAACAAAGTATCAGGTTATATAGCTGCATATTTGCAAAGACAAGCTATGTTGATGCCTAAAGAGGTTATAATAGACAACCCCAAAATAGAAAGTGTAAATGTCTCAGCAGAAGCAACTGGACGTGTTGAAGCAAAGTATTCAATAGATGTAATTGCTCGTGTTCCTGGATTTTTACAAAAGAAGTATTTTAAAGAAGGTGATTTTGTAAAAAAAGGTCAGACTCTTTTCCAAATAGATCCTAGAGAATATCAAATAGAAGTGAATAACTCCGCAGCAAATGTAAATCAATACAGTGCACTGTTAAAAAATGCTCAACAAGAGTTAAATCGTGCAAATGCTTTAATAAAAGAAGATTTAATAAGCAGATCAGATGTAGACCAAAGTCTTGCTACAAGAAATCAAAATAAAGCACTTTTAGATGCCGCAAAACAACAATTGGAATTGGCACGTGTTAATTTAGGTTATACATCAATAAAATCTCCAATAGATGGCAGAATCGGTAAAGTTAATATAACCGAAGGTAACTATGTAACAGCAACTTCAGGTCCTTTGGTAAATGTATCAAGTACTGATCCTGTATATGTTACATTCAGTTTAAAAAGTAGTGATTTCGTAAAACTATTAAAAGCAAGTAATAAATATAAAGATGTAGAAGTTAAAGTCCAATTCAGCGATGGAAGCTGGTATGAAAAAATTGGAAAAATTAACTTTGTCGATAATAAAATTGATGAAAATTCAGGCTCAATTACATTGCGAGCAACATTTGAAAACCCAAAAGGTTGGCTTGTTCCTGGGGATTATATGAAAGTTGAGCTAAAAGCTCCAAAAATTGTAAAATATATGACAGTTCCTCAAGCCTGTACAAAAGGTGATGCTATGAGCGGATATTATGTTTGGGCTGTAGAAGATAATAAAGCTGTGAAAAAGAATATAGAGGTATCTGATGAAATAAATAATAATTGGGTAGTCGAAAGCGGACTTTCAAATTCCGATGTAATAGTAGTATCAGGAATCCAAAATATTGCCTCAGAAGGTCAAAAGTTAAAACCTATAAGTAATTCAACAAATGAAAATAAACAGGGAAAAGCCGATGAAAAAGATAATATTTGATAAAGAAAAATTGTACTTTTTTATAACTAAACCAAGATTTGCACTGGTAATATCAATTTGTATTGTATTATTGGGGTTGATATCGCTATTAGGATTAAAGCAAGAAAGCTATCCTGACGTAACTCCACCTCAAGTAAGAGTTTCTGCGAATTATCAAGGTGCAAGTGCAGAGGTAATAGAATCAACCGTCGCAACAGTTTTGGAAAACAAACTCAATGGTGTTGAAAATATGACCTATATGACATCAACATCATATGATGGAAGCTATTCTTTAACATTATATTTCAAAGTTGGAACGGATAAAAATGTCAACTTGATGAATGTTCAAAACCTTATTCAACGTGTCCAGTCACAGTTGCCTGAAGATGTTCAAAGAACAGGTGTGACAGCAATAAGTAGATCTTCAGGCTCAGGTGCAATTATTTTAACTCTGTATCCTGAATCAGGTAATTGGTCACAATTAGATTTGACCAACTACGGATCAATTTATATAAAAGATGAACTGAAACGTGTAGAAGGCGTAGCTGATGTTAACGTATTTGGTGGTGGCAACTATTCAATGAGAATATGGCTTGATCCGCAAAAAATGGCAGGGTTGAATGTTTCAACAAGCGAAATCAAAGCAGCTGTAACTAATCAAAATACACAAGTCGCAACCGGATCATTGGGTGCTTTACCTACTGATGCAAAAACTGCATTACAAATAACTCTAAAAACTCCCGGTCGTCTTGATGATGTAAAAGAATTTGAAAATATAATAATTCGTTCTAATATAGACGGATCTAATATAAAATTGAAAGATGTTGCACGGGTTGAATTAGGAGCAGAATCTTATTCAAACTTAGGTTTGGTAAACGGTAAACCCTCTGCAGTTGTAGTAATATCTCAATTACCAGATGCTAATATTATTAACCTTTCAAAAGCTGTAAAAGCAAAAGTTAACGAATTAAATTCACGTCTTACAAACGGTGTGAAAATTTTATATGTAAAAGATGATGCCGACTTTATTCATGAATCAATGAAAGAAGTTGAATTTACAATTCTTTTAACAGCATTAATTGTTGTAATCATAATTTTCTTATTCTTAGGCGACGGAATGGCAACATTGGTACCTTGTGTAACGATTCCTGTATCGTTAGTGGGTACATTTTTTGCACTAAAAGTTATGGATATGTCCATAAATCTGTTATCATTGTTTGCTTTGGTATTAGCAGTAGGTGTTGTAGTTGACGATGCTATTGTTGTAATTGAAAACGTAAAACGTCACATAGAAGAAGGTAAATCAGCAATAATAGCAACACAACTTACAATGGAAGAAGTGGGATTTGCGTTAGTTGCAATGGCAATGGTGTTAATGGCGGTATTTGTGCCGATTGTATTCATGACAGGTATGACAGGGGTTATGTACAAACAATTTGCTGTATGTATTGCTGTATCAATTGCAATTTCCGCAATTTGTGCATTAACATTATCACCTGCTATGTGTTCGCATTTTTTGGGACAAGAAAAGAAACCGCATAAATTGTCTGATAATAAATTCTTTCTAACGCTTGAGCACATAAAAGATAAAATAGCAAAACGTACTTCAGTTTGGGTTATAAAATTCAATGAAATGTTTTCTAAAGTAGAAGATTTTTATATGGAATACGTAACCAAATTTGTATACAATAAAAAACTTGTAATAATATTTTATTCTATTTTGTTGGTATTGACTTTAGTTTGTTTCAAGACAATATCAACAGGTTTTATTCCCGACGAAGATCAAGGGGTATTGCTGGCACAAGTGACATTGCCTGATGGAGCTTCTTTGCAAAGAACCGAAGAAGTTTCAAGGAAATTTATTGAAGAAATACGTGATATAGACGGAATAAATGAAGAAAAATTAACAGTATTCGGAGGCGACGGTGCCGTTAACCAATCCACTGTAATTATACAGTTAGATGACTACGCACACAGGAAAATAGGTCCTGTGGATTGGGTAAAAAGAAAAATTGCAGGTAAATCAACAGACTTATCTCATGAAGCAATTTTATCTCAAATAAGAGTTGTTGCTGCTAATACCAAAGAAGCATCAATTATAGCCTTTTCACCTCCTGCTATTATGGGTATGAGTATAATGGGCGGATTTGAGTTCCAAATGCTCTCTCAAGGGGAGCATACTCCGCAAGAAATGGAATCTTGGGCAAATGCTTTGATTTCAGCTGCAAATCAAGACCCATCACTTTCAAATGTAAATACTACATTCCAGGCAAATGTACCTCAATATATTGTAGAAATAGATTATGAAAAAGCTCTTGCACAAAATGTTGATTTGCAAGAATTGTATTCAACACTATCTTCTATGATTGGTACATACTACATAAATGATTTTAATAAATATGACCGTGTATTTAAAGTTCAAATGCAAGCAGAAAGTCGTTTTAGAGATAAAGCAACTGATTTGTCTGGAATTTATGTAAAAAATACAAACGGTGTAATGGTACCTATTTTGTCGATAGTAAAACTGAAACAAACAGTAGGTACAGCATCAATTACAAGATACAATCAGTACAAATCAGTACAAATTCAAGGTCAGCAGGCAGCAGGAAAGAGTTCAGGTGATGCGATGAATGCAATGGAAGCAGTAGCTAAGAAGGTATTACCTGCCGATATGACGTTTGATTGGTCAGGAACTTCAGCTCAAGAACGTGAAGCATCTGGGCAAACGACTATTATAATTACAATGGCTTTGATATTTGTGTATTTATTTTTGGTTGCATTGTATGAAAGTTATACAATTCCTGTTGCTGTATTGTTGATATCACCTATTGCTGCATTAGGAGCTTTAATATTCCAAATGATGATTAACCAATCATTTGACATATATTCTCAAGTAGGTATGATTACTCTAATTGGTTTGGCGGCAAAACAATCTATTTTGATTGTTGAATTCGCTAAAGAAGAACATGAAAAGAATGGTCTTTCAGTCAAAGAAGCTGCGATAAAAGCTGCAAAACTAAGATTTAGAGCAATTATGATGACTGAATTAGCATTCATTATTGGTGTATTGCCTATGATATTTGCTCAAGGTGCAGGTGCAAATTCAAGAATTTCTGTAGGATCCACCGTATTCGGTGGTATGATAGCAGCCGCAACGCTGGGTGCAGTGCTAACACCTGCTTTCTATGTAATAGTTCAGGAATTTGTTGATTTATTCCCTAAAAAGGAAATTACAGAAAAAGATTTGGAGATTTCGGTAAAATGAAAAAGATAGTTAATCTGTTTTTAATATGTTCAGTTCTTGCAATTTCGTCAAGTTCTGTTTTAGCAAAAGAAGTACAAGCTGTATCGCAGACTAATATAGCTAAAAAAAATGATGAAATACACATTGTAGCACCAGAAAAAAAGAAAAAAGTTAATAAAAGACAAGAACGTAAAAAGAGTATTCTTAATGCTAAAAGTAAGAAAGAATCCTCAAAAGAAGCAGAGGGAATGTATGAAACAAAATTCCCTGTAATTAACAGTAAAATTGAATATGCAGATATGAATGGTGAAGTGACGTTAAGTGATTGTATCAAACTTGCAATTACACATCACCCGACTATTATGTCAGCAATAAGTAATTCTGAAATATATAAATCTAGAATAGGTCAAGCCTGGTCAAATTATTTTCCAACGTTAAGTGCAGGGGTAAATTATTCTCGTAATGATATGTTTATGACGATGTCAAATTCTTATATGAGTATGATGAATCAAAAATATAACATGTATTATATGCCGACAGTATCTGCGGATATGCTCTTATTTGACTTTGGAAAGACAAAAGCCTTAGCGGACTATGCAAAAAGAGATTTTGAAGCATCAAGATATGATGCGGAGACAAGTATTGAGCTTGTAATATATAATGTAAAAGTTGCTTATTATAATCTTGTGTTTGCAGAAATTCAGAAGATGGTCTATGAAGATACGGTGAAAGATTTTGAATTGCAATTGAAACAAGCAAAAGCACATTATGAAATAGGTAAAAAAGCTAAAATTGATGTGACAACAGCTGAATACAACGCTGGAAATGCTAAAGTTAATTTAATAAAAGCAAAAAATACACTTGAATTAGCTGCTGCTCAACTTGCTAACGCAGTTGGTATACCTGAATTAGAAGGGGTTATATTAAAAGATAAACTAAATACAAAAGCCTATGATGTAAATTTCAAAGACCTTTTATCAACAGCTGAGGCTTCTCGTCCTGCACTTTTGGCTTCAAAGAAAAGAATGGACGCTGCTGAAATGAATGTTCGCAGTGCAAAACGAGCATTTACACCTAATATAAGTGCGTTCGGCTCTTACAATCAAGGCGGCCGTCAAATAGATGCTGATTACGGATATCAATTCGGAGTTCAGTTGAATTATTCAGGATTAAATTTAATGCTTTTGAAAAAACAAGTTGATGAAGCTACAGCAACTTATAAAAAAGCTGTTGCAGATTATGAGCAGCAAAAGCAGAATGTATATTTGGAAGTAAAAAGTGCCTATATAAGTTTAATGAATTCCCATGATAGTTTGGGTGTATCAAAACTTGCATTGCAACAGGCAAAAGAACGTCAATACCAAGCATTCAGAAGATATCAGGTTGGGCTTGGTGATGCTATAGAATTTAAAGATGCTGAAAATTCTTATTTGAATGCCCAGCTGGATTATTACTCAAATCTTTTGAATTATAATATAAATGCAGCAGAGGTAGAGCGTGTAATAGGTGCTCCGATCAAAGAATCAGATATTGATTTGTAGATTTAAATTATCCTTTTTGCTGAATGTGAATGTATTCATAATTAATATTTTTAAATTTATTAATATTGCTGTCTGAGCAAAAAGGTGGTAAAATATGTAATATATTGGACTAATGCGAGGTCTGTATGTTATGAAAAAAGCGTTTACAATGGCAGAAGTGCTGATAACATTAGGAATAATTGGGATTATTGCTGCTTTGACAATTCCTAATCTTATTGAAGGCTATAAAAAAAAAGAAAATATTGCAAAACTGCAGAAGGCATATACGATATTGAATCAAGCTTTCAAACGTTCTCAAATTGATAATAGTGATTATCAGTATTGGTCAAGCGGGGTTGATATAGGTATAGATGCTTTTTATAAACAATACTGGCACCCATATTTCAAAATAGTTACAATTTGTGATACATATCAAAAGTGCGGTTACACATCTAATACCCCTTGGCTATATTCAGATGGAACAAAATCAGGTACAATATTTAGTGATAGAAATTATCGAGTACCGTTTATTACATCAGACGGTATTTTGTATTCTATGTCCATAGCTTCAGGTAATGCTAGCAATAAGTCTAATACAATATTAGTTGATATAAACGGGTCTAAGAATCCGAATCAATATGGTATTGATACTTTTATTTTTATACCTACTGAAAGTAATGTAATTATGCCTTATGGTTATAATTATTCATATAATGATATAGAATATAACTGTAACAAGACCGGAGATTATTGTGCAGCTAAGTTAATGGCGGATAGTTGGGATATAAAAGGTAATTATCCTTGGAAGTAATATAAGTTTACAACTATAAAGTTTTTACATTAACCTTGCACGAATTAAAAAAACTTGTTATAATAAAAAGATAGACGATGAAAACCTATAAAAGATGAAAGGAGCTGGAAATGCAAGCTATGAGAGGATTTACGGGGGGGGGGGGCACCGCGAAAATACCCGTTTAGAGGTAAAAAAATAAAAGTATTGCATACCGACCAAAAAAGCGATAAAATGAATATTATATTAGGTAATATGGAGGTCGGTATGAAAAAAGCATTCACCCTGGCAGAAGTTTTGATAACGTTAGGCGTAATCGGAATAGTCGCGGCTTTAACTATTCCAGGTGTTATAGAAGGTTATAAGAAAAAAGAAACTGTTGCA
>CASGAK010000181.1 GCA_949299435.1 uncultured bacterium | reverse complement strand
CACATTAAACAGTATTGATAAAGTAGAGAAGTACATGGTGGATGCCGCCCTTGAATGTGGTGCTACTATTGTCCAAAAATGTTTCCATTTGTTCAACCCCTATGGAGTTTCAGGTGTCGTAATCATTTCTGAAAGTCACCTTGCAATCCATACTTGGCCTGAGTTAGGCTATGCCGCTGTGGATTTGTTCACTTGCGGCGATAAGTGCGACCCCAAAGTTTCTTATGAATTTTTGAAGAAAAAATTCAACTCAAGAAATGCAACTTTCACTGAATTAAAACGTGGTATTATAGATGAAAAAACAATGAAAGTTGCTGAAAAACCGTTTGAAATTATGGAACAGTTAGTTAACTAGTTGTTAATTTTATAATTATAAAAAAGACCGCAAATATTAAATTTGCGGTCTTTTTCTATTTAGGAAGGTTCTTAAAGTAATCCTTCTCATTCAGAGCTTTATAGGTACAACCAGCACCGTTCATATCATATTTACCGCTTGTAGAACAGTAATAATCGTTAATATTGTAAAAGTTAGTATCTTTTGCCCCCATTGGAATTAGTGTGCCTTTTTCATTAATTTGGAACATAAATAAATCTTGTCCTAAACGATTGGGATTTTTATTGTATCCGTTTACATCGACAGAAATAAATAACTTACCAATCGTGCTATCTTCTATCAATACAAGACTCCCGTCATTTATAACAAATTGTCCGTCGTCAAAATACATCAGGTTTATATTGCTGGTTCCTGTAAAGTTTTTGTAAGTATCTGAACTTTCTTTGCCTGAGTCAGTACCGTAATGTTTAATGCATGCCTCATCATCATTAGAGCCCATACCACAGTCTTGTACGGTTTTTATGTTTTTTATAAGAACATCTTTAAGGCGTGTAGAATTTCTCAAGTCAACGGTTGTTGGTTTAATTCTTTCCCCTGTTTGAGCCTGATACATGTCAAGTGCCTGACTAATAACTGAATAGCTGCGTTTTAATCTGGTCTCTAATTCTTTGTATCTTGCATTTTGAATAAGAGTTGGAAGTGTCATAGCTGCTACAATTCCTATTATGCCAAGTGTAATTAGTACTTCAGCTAAAGTGAATCCATAGCTTTTCTTTAAAATATTGAGTTTCATTTAGATATTCTCCTTTAAATTAAGAGTTTTACTTCTATATTATACGTGTAAAACTTAATATTTGCAAGTTTTAATAGGAGTTTAACTCGATGTTAAATCTTTCAAGAATATAAGAATATTAAAAAAGAGGATATATGAATTTAAAAAAATCATTTGGTAAGAATTTACAAAAGTATCGTAAATACCGTGGATTAACTCAAGAGCGTTTAGCTGAGTTGATAGGTGTTGATGTGACAAGTATCAGCTCAATAGAAACAGGGAAATATTTCCCTTCAGCAGATAATCTGTCAAAATTGGTAGAAGTTTTACAAATTCAATATAGTGATCTTTTTGAATTTGATAGCGATTTATCAAATGAAGAAATTATAGAGGATATTATCACAATGCTTTCATCATTTAAGACTGACAAAAAAAGATTATGTGCGGTCAGAAATTTTGTAAAAAGTATTATCTAGTGCGGTTATTTGTCATGTCTAGCTAATTTTAAATTATGTAAAAAAATTGACAAAAACTGTTAAAAGTAAGATATGTTTATCATATTATTTTCTTGAAAGATAGTTGGTGTAGACCTAAATGTATATGATAACTGGGGGTGCAGATGCTAGAAGAAATAATTGATAAAAAGTCTAATTTTGATTTGACATCTAAAAGTGCATTTTCAAAAGAAGATGAATCTTTTACATCGCGATCTTATGCAGCTTTGTTGGCAAAAAATACAATCCCCTATTCTCATAGAAAGGTAGCAGATAACTATACGATTATAAAACGTATATTTAAGTTTCAAGCGGTGATGAGTCGTATTTCTAACGCAGAAAAGAATTTATTGGCAAAATATGATTTTAATATTTTAGAATACACAACAGTAAAGCAAATGTATGAAGAATTGGCACTTTTGCAAAAATGGTCGTCTTCTCAAGATATAGCTTTAAAAAATGAAGCTGATCAAATTTTGGAAATAAGAGCAAAAGAATTGAAGTTTATTGACGCAAACAGATATGCAAATATTTCAAACGAAATTTATAAAGGATATTTAGCTCTTGAGCAATATTTTGTAGAGATAAGCAAATATAAAGAAATTTAGAATTTGGAGTTATAAAATTAGTAATAGCAACAAAAATGGTATCCGAATCGGATACCATTTTTGTTAATTAAATAAAAGTATTTAAAATTATGCTTCAGCGGTAGCTTCTTCAGCTTTAGCAGCTTCAGCAGCAGCTTTAGCTTCTTCTTCAGCCTTTGCTTTTGCTTCAGCTTCTGCTTGAGCCTTAGCTTGAGCTTTTTTAGAAAGTTTTACAACTTCTTTCTTTTGGTAATTCAAAGTGCCGTCATCGTTGCAGTTTTTAATTAAATAAGCAACAGTTTCAGTAGGTTGAGCACCTTTTTTAATCCAATCAAGAGCTGAGGCTTTATCTAATTTCATAACTTTAGTTTTAGGGTTGTAATGACCTAATTCTTGTACAGGTCTACCTTCACGTTTTGTAGTTGAATTAATAACAATAATTCTGTATGAAGCGTTCTTTTTAGAACCGGTTCTTTTTAATCTGATTTTTAGCATTTGATTTTTCCTTCTTAATTTATTTGTAATTTGTAAAATATCGGATTAATTAAACACTAAAGCCGCGTTGTATCTAATAAATCCTTGAATCAGGTTAAGAGGAATTGCCTGTTCCAGTCTGATTATAATCATAAAAAAGCAGATAATCAAGAGATACGTTAACAAAATTACATAATATTTGTT
>CASGAK010000180.1 GCA_949299435.1 uncultured bacterium | reverse complement strand
TCTGCTAATGTGAATGCTTTTTTCATACCGACCTCCATATTGCCTAATATAATATTCATTTTATCACTTTTTTGGTCGGTTTGCAATACTTTTATTTTTTTACCTCTAAACGGGTATTTTCGCGGTGCCCCCCCCCCCCGTAAATCCTTTCATAGCGTGCATTTTCAGCTCCTTTCGTCTTTTATCGGTTTTCATCGTCTACTTTTTTATTATAACAAGTTTTTTCATAGTGTGCAAGGGTGAGCAAAATTTATACAATTTTTCAGTGCGTCTTTTTTTTGGTGCGTCAAATGACGCACCATACTGGGAATACAAAAAGAGAGTGACGAATGTCACTCTCTTTTTCAGCTTTTTAATTAACTAAATTAGTCAAAAACATAATCAATTATTGCTGCTTCACGTGCACGTTTAATAGCTTTTGCTATCATACGTTGATGCTCTGCACAGTTTCCGGTAATTCTTCTAGGAATAATTTTGCCTGCTTCTGTTAAATATCTTTTTAATTTTGCGGCATCTTTATAATCGATAGAAGTAACTTTGTCTGCACAAAGTGAGCAGTTTTTACGTTTTTTCTTATCTTGTTCTTGTCTTGCCATTGATTTAAATTTTACCTTTCTATTTTGCACTCGCGTGCTCGACCGTTTTTAATTTAATTTTTATTTTCTGTCTTATTTACTTATATGATGAAGACTAAAACGGAATTTCGTCTTCGTTGATTAGTTCATTAGACATATCATCAGATTCAAATTTGACAATATCTTCACCACCAAAATCGGAAGCTGCAGATGCTGAAATTTCACCCCATCTTTCGATTGTATTGGCATCAATTTCATAAATTCTCTTTTCAGTTCCATCGTCCATTTTAACAGCTGCTGTCTGCAGTCTGCCTTCTACCAAAACTTTATCACCTTTATTTAAAGATGATACCAAGTCATCTAGAGTAGTACGTTTTGAAATAATACGGATTAGCATTTCCTCTTTATCACCGATGTTCATCACAAATGCAGATACGCCTACATTATTCTGTGTAAAACGCTTTTCCGGTGTTCTATATACTGTCCCTGTTACTACTGATTTAGCTAATGACATTTAATTTCCTCTTTTAATTTAATAATTGTTTCAATATTTAACTATTATTTGCAAAGTTGTTTTTTAGAAACTTCCATAAACATTGTTCTTAAAATGTTATCATTCAGTCTTAATTGTCTTTTGAATTCTGCAACTTTATCTGCAGGTAAAGTTAAATTCATTGATACAAAAAATCCGTCACGGAAGTTTTGGATATCATAAGCTAATTTTTTTCTGCCCATTTTGTCTGTAGATTCAACTTTTCCGCCAAAACCTGATATCATATCATTTAGGCTTGCAACTTGTTTATCTACTTCTTCTGCATCTAAATTCGGTTTAAATACAGCTAACAATTCATAAGTTTTCATATTTTATTTCTCCTTTATTATTTATATTTGGCTGTAAGTCAATAATATCATGGAAATATATATTTTTACAAGATGTATTCTGCAAAAAAGCTGTAATCAGCACTGCCGGTCATAAAAACATGTTCTGTTAAATTTTGCCATGATCCGCTCCACTCAATGTTTACAGGACCTCCTAAAAGATTTACTTTAACAACATGTTCTGTTAAGTTATTTAAAACTGAAGCAACAACCGTTGCACAAGCACCTGTGCCACATGCCAGAGTAATTCCGCAACCGCGTTCGAAAACACGCATATCTACTTCATTTCGGGAAATTATTTTTACAAATTCAGTATTTGTCTTTTCTGGGAAAAACTCATGTCGTTCGATATAAGGTCCGTAAGTTTTTGCCAATTCAAGAGGATCTTCGCCAGTAAAAATTATACAATGCGGATTACCCATTGATACCGGAAAAATTTCAAATTCTTTATTTTGTATTTTTAATTTTTTATCTCCTTTAAAGGGGATTTTTGTATCTTCCAAAATTGGTGCACCCATATCAACACGCACCATACCATTATCAAGCAATTGAGGTCTTATCACTCCTGCAAGAGTTTGCACCGAAAACTGCTTTTTAGAAACAAGATTTTTGTCATAAACGTATTTTGCAAAGCATCTCATACCATTTCCGCACATTTGGGCTGTGGAACCGTCAGAATTATAAAAATACCAGCCTATATCAGTATCGTTGTTTTTCTCAAACATACTGTCATAAGGCTCATTTTTTATTTTTAATTCGGATTTTTCTGAAAATACTTTCGGAATAATCATACCATCAGCACCAATGCCAAAATTTCTGTTACATAATTTTATTGCTAATTCAGACATAGAAAGTCCTGTCTTTTCATATTCTGAATAATCAAGGACTACAAAATCATTACCCAATCCCTGCATTTTTACTACTTTAATCTTTTGCATATTTACCTCAAACTTTCATTTAGATATATTTTATAGCAAAAAAATATTATTGGATATTTAAACTCTTCAATCGCTTTTGATTAATTTAATTTCCAAGTAAAAAAGAATGGGAATTATCCCATTCTTTTTAAAGATTTGATTTGAAGTTTTTAACTATTCATATTTAAAAATTTCATTACTGTCAATAATACCGTTTTGGTTTAAATCACAAGCGTATGTCTTTTTACCATGAATTTCAGAAAATTTTGTATTTTGTCCTTCGGTTCCGCTTCCCCTGAAAATAAGTTTATCTGTTACATACTCTACATCAGTCCGTTTATCCTTAGAATTTTTTCCAGGCTCCTCAAGACTTAAAAGCCCTTTCTTTAAATCAATATCAGTACGTACACGCCCATTATCTGTTGTGTAAATAGAAGTATTTTTTACTTCATTTTTTTCCTGTGCATTTTTTAATACTTGATAATAAGAACTAAACTTCATTCCAACTTTTGGTTCTGACATAATTTTTTTCTCCTTTTTGTTCCCAAATTTCCCTTACTAATACATAAAGTATTTTTATTTGTAAAAATTGCCTTACAGATAATATTTTTTACTATTTTTATCTGAGCTATATTTCTTATATAATTTGCATTTTGGCTTTTATAAGTTCATCTTAACAATGCTTTACAATTTATCTTTTGTACTATTACATATAAACAAGCCCCACCAATGTTTTTTTAAGTCAGAGAACTTTATTTCTTGCTAAAAACCCAATTATAATAACATTGATGGGACTTATATTTTATTTTTAAATTTAAAATTAATAGTGTTTCAAGAATATTTTGCTTAAAAATTAGCTCTTGCCATTTTTTGAGGACAAAGATTTTTATTTTAATTTGTTATATTGATTATCTGCTACAGGCTCAAGCCACTCATTATATGTTTCATTTCCGTCAACTTCGACTGCAATATGTGAAAACCAACTGTCAGGAGCTGCACCATGCCAGTGTTTGACATTAGGCGGTATATTTATGATATCACCGGAATTCATTTCTATAGGTTCTTTGCCACATTCCTGATAATAGCCCCGACCTCCAATTGCAATTAAAATTTGTCCACCTCCAGACTTTGCATGATGGATATGCCAATTATTACGACATTTAGGTTCGAAAGTCACATTATACATTTTTACCTGCTCAGCAGAAATAGGAGCAATGTAACTTTGCCCGATAAAATATTGTGAATAAGCATCATTAGGATTACCTATAGGGAACATTATTGACGCTGCATATCTATCCTTTTCATTCACTTGCGACGTATTTTCCACCCACACTTCTTTCGCTAAATTGAACGCAGCCCAAGCCTTAGGCCAGCCTGCATAAAAAGCTGTATTTGTAATAATAGCAGCAGCTTCTTCTTTAGTTACACCATGATTTTTTGCATTTTGAAAATGATACTTTAATGAAGAATCTGTAATCCCTTGAGATATCAGTGATACAAATGTTATTATACTTCTTGTTTTTACATCAATGTCCTGATTATTCCAATTTTCACCAAACAAAATATCGTCATTATAATGTGCAAAGTCGGGTGCAAAATTTCCTAATTGATCTTTGCCTGCTGTCTGAATTATTTTTTTCATAGAATTATTTCCTTTCTGAGTTGTATTAGCGGCAACTGCAATATTTACGTTTACTAAAAAGAACAATAATAAAAAAATTAACAGTTTTCTCATTATTTATTCTCCTTTAAATATTTAGTGAAAAACTGTTCTATTTTATCAAAAGGGATTTTTTCAAGATTATCGTATAAATCAACATGATTTGCACCTTTTACTATAAAAAGCTCTTTATTATCCCCTTTCAAATTTTTAAAAGCATCTTCAGAAAAATATCTGCTATGGGCATTTTCACCATGCACCATTAGCACAGCACTTCTAATTTCGTTACTGTAAGCTAAAATAGGCATATTAATTAGTGACAATGATGATGTCATATTCCAACCGCCATTAGATCCTATTGAACGTTTGTGAAATCCTCGCTCTGTCTTGTAATAACCGATATAATCCTTAACAAATTGGGGCATATCCTCTGTTATTTTATCAGGTAACCCTTGCGATTTTGCATAAGTTCCGTTTTTAAAATCCTCAGATCTTTGTTTGTTTAATTGTGATTTTAATTCATAGCGAGCATTTTCATCAATTGAATCATTGTACCCCTTGGCAGAAACCCTTGTCATATCATACATTGTGATTGTAACGGTCGCCTTAATTCTGGTATCAATTACCGCAGCATTCAGACCAAAACCACCAAAGCCACAGATACCTATTACTCCTATTCTGTCAGGGTCAACCCCTTTATAATTTACTAAAAAATCGACAGCTGCACTAAAATCTTCTGTATTTATATCGGGACTTGCAACATCTCTAGGTTCCCCTCCACTTTCTCCGGTATAAGACGGGTCGAATGCAAGTGATATAAAACCTTTTTCCGCCATTGTTTGAGCATATCTTCCCGAAACTTGTTCTTTTACCGCTCCAAATGGTCCAGATACGGCAATTGCAGCCATTTTCTCTTCAGTTTTATTTTTAGGTATGTATAAATCCCCCACAAAAGTTATACCGTAGCGGTTTTTAAAACTTACCTTTTTAACTTCCACTTTATCACTCTTTGGAAAAGTCTTATCCCAATTACTTTTTGCTGTTGCCATATTCATACCTCCGATCATAAATACCAACACAAATAAACTGATTAGCAGTTTTTTAATCATTTACCCTCCTTTATAGATTTACGATATTATGTTTTTTGCTTTAAGTTAAAAATCAAAAAATCAAGGCAATCAATCTTCTTCTGACTTTGATGTAAATTTTCAAGAAGTCTTATTTTATGTTTTGCTAATAAATTAAGAGCTTTTAAATGCTGAGCCGAAAAAATAAAGTATATAATTTTATCAATTAAGACTGGCTCACACCCTGCATCTTTTAAATTCTGTAAAATACTTTCTTTATCCATAGTTTTATTATTTACTATATCTTACAAAATAGCAAATACTTATATTGCATCTTTAGCTATGCTCGATAGGCATAACAAAATCTCATAATTATATTTGGATAATCCACAGTAATTTGACAGTTTTTTAATATTATGCTTATTATTAATAAAAAATTCACAATCAAAAGCGAACATTTATCAACTGCTTTTCTTACTCTTGCAAGTCTGCTCTGTGGTTAGCTGTCTAATATGTCACTGTAAAAAGTCACATGATTTGATTATTTGATTCAAATGATTTGATTATTTTCGGACAATTTGTGTTAGGGTAGACTCACAAAAAATTACAAACTATTAAAACGTAAGACAGCAAAATGTTACAAATTGTTAATTATGATAAAAATAAAAACAACCTTTAGATATTATATTATTTAATATTTATATGTTATTATCCAAAAAGAGATTAGAATGAAAAATATTATTATTAATAAACTACTAGAGCCTGTTGGAAATAAAATAAAGAAAAGACCCGTGGATTCACCCTTAAAAGTTGCATTAGATATAATTGAAACCATTAAATGAGATTACATCTAAAGATAAAGAATTTATGAAAGCTTATGTAAAAATGGAACAAGCTAGATTAGGAATTAATCTCGAAAAATTAAAGCAAAAAAAAATAATAATTGTTAAAAAAAACTTAATATCAAAATAAAATAAATGTGGACAATACTTATGTATTGCCACTTTTATTTTTTTTAGTCTGTAGGTTGCTCTTTTAGTGCAAGAATTAATGGACATTAACCGGACTACTAAAATTCTTTGATTTTAGTAAATATCAGATTGATTTAAAAGTGTTCTATGTAATTTTAAGTCCTAATAAAGTACGGTTCCGACCAGCTTAAAAATCAACATCACGCAGCTTCCAACACCTATAATTTAGTATTGTTCAAAAAATATGATAAAACAAACTTAAATAATTCAAAATACAAATCGGACTTTAAAATACAATCACTCTGAAATCCCGCTCTCGTAACTTATCGCGAGATTTTTTCGGAGGCACTAAAAAAGAGTCCTTTCGGACTCTTCTAAAATGGAGGAGGAGGTGGGATTCGAACCCATTTCTATAATTTTCGTAACCTGCTGTAAATTGTCAAAAGTCTTGTTCTTACGAGCATTTAGATACAATTTAATACTGTAACTTGCTGAAAACTATAGTCCCCTTGCGTAAAATTAGTCCCCAAACAGTCCCCT
>CASGAK010000179.1 GCA_949299435.1 uncultured bacterium | reverse complement strand
ATAGTCTGCATTTCCAGCTCCTTTCATTCCTTACTTGGTTTTCTTATTACACTCTTTTATTATAACAACTTTTTTCATCGCGTGCAAGGGTAGTCAAAAATCTCAAATTTTTCTATTTTTATATTTAATTACAACGGTTTTTATTTTATGATACAATTTTTCTAAAGGAATTAGAGTAAAAGAGGGATTCTATTTTATGGAAAAATTTTATTTAACAACTGCAATAGATTATGTAAATGGGGCTCCACACATCGGTCATGCTTATGAAAAGATTTTAACTGATATTATTGCTAGACACTATTCACAAAGATGTGATGATGTATTTTTCTTGACAGGCACAGACGAACACGGAATTAAAATCCAAAAAACTGCTGCTGAAAAGGGAATTACTCCAAAAGAACTTTGTGATATGAACGCACAATCATTCAAAGATGCATGGAAAGCTCTTGGAATCGATTATAACAGATTTATCAGAACAACTGATGAAGACCATGAAGCAATTGTTCAAAAAATATTTAAAAAATTACTAGAGCAGGGGGACATATACAAACACAAATACGAAGGGCTTTACTGTTCTGGTTGTGAGAGTTTTTTGAATGAAAAAGATTTGACAGAAGACGGACTTTGTCCTGATCACTTGAAAAAACCTGAACTTGTAAGTGAAGAAAATTATTTCTTCAAACTTACAAAATACAAAGATGCAATCATCAAACACATCAAAGAAAATCCTGACTTTATCGTTCCACAATTCAGAGCAAATGAAGTGTTGAACCAATTAGAAGATATTCAAGACATTTCAGTATCACGTTCTAAAGATAATGTTCAATGGGCAATAAATGTAATTGACGATCCGGAACAAACAATTTATGTATGGATCGATGCACTTTCAAACTACATTACAGCTCTTGGATATGATACTGAAAATCCTTCAGAAAACTTCAAAAAATACTGGCCTGCTGATGTGCAAGTAATAGGTAAAGATATCCTCAAATTCCACAGCATATACTGGCCTGCATTTTTATTGGCACTTGATTTGCCATTACCAAAACATATTTTCGCTCACGGTTGGATTACAATCGATGAAAGCAAAATGTCAAAATCATTAGGAAACGTAATTGCGCCAACTGATGTTTTGAAAAATTTCGAATTGGATATTCCTGATCCTTTCCGCTATTACATGGCAGTATCTGCCCCTTGCGGAAAAGACGGAAACTATTCTGACGACGATTTCAAAGAAAAAGTTAATGCTCATCTTGCAAACTCTATGGGTAACCTTTTGAACAGAACCCTTTCAATGCTTGTAAAATACTTTGACGGCGAAATCAAAGCTGAATTTGACGTGAACGAAAACGAGCTTGTTCCAGGTTCAAGAAGTCTTTTACAAGCTGCAAAAAATAAAATCGATCTTGTAAAAAGCCATTTTGATAACTTTGAAATAGCAGAAGCAGGCAACGAAATTATCCAGCTTGTCGATATGACAAACAAATACGTAACTGACAATGCACCTTGGACATTGGCTAAAGAAGAAAAAATGAGAGAGTGCGGACAAGTTTTGACAACCGTTTTAGAAATTATGTGCATAGTATCAGCACTCATTTATCCATATTGTCCGAATATCGCTCAAAGAATGGCTTCTCAACTGTCATTTGATTTGAAATCCGCAAATCTTGATAAATTGGGAACTAAAAACTTAAAACTCGGCAAATTGATTTCAAAAGAGGACATCAAACCAGTATTTTTAAGAATGGACAGTGAATTAGCTGATAAAAGCAAAAAATAATTAAATTTAAAACATATTTTTATAAACCCTCCCATAATTTAATTTATAGGAGGGTTTATTGATAAATAAAATTAAAAAAATGCTAAAAAACTTTTTAAAACACTTACAGGAGCGTTATTCTCGGGTGCCCCTCTCCCCTACAACTTTAACTAAATATTCATTGCTCTTAGTATATCTGTCATATCAGACGTTGTCTTTTTAACATCTGCATTAGAATATTTAATAGCATTATCTGGATCTTTCAAACCGTTACCTGTCAAAATACAAACAATTTTTGATCCTGACTTAATTTGATCTTTAACTTTTATAAGTCCTGCAACTGATGCCGCTGATGCAGGTTCTGCCAAGACACCCTCAGATGAAGCGATTAGCTTGTATGCTTTTACGATTTCTTCATCTGTTACAAAGTTAATCATACCGTCACTTTCATCACGGGCAGCTTCGGCAAATTTCCAGCTAGCCGGATTACCTATTCTTATTGCTGTCGCTAGAGTTTCAGGTTTTAAAATTCTTTCACCTTTTACAATCGCAGCAGCCCCTTCTGCTTCAAATCCCATCATTTTTGGAAGTGCAGAAATTTTGCCTGAATTGTACCATTCTTTATAACCTTTCCAATAAGCTGTTATATTACCTGCATTTCCTACAGGAATAAAATGATAATCAGGTGCCTGACCAAGTGAATTGATAATTTCAAAAGCACCTGTTTTTTGACCTTCAATCCTATATGGGTTTACTGAATTTACCAAAGTAATCGGGTATTCATCAGCTATTTTTCTTACCAATTCCAATGCTTCATCAAAGTTTCCTTGGATTGCAATAATTTCAGCACCATACATCATCGCTTGAGATAATTTGCCAAGTGCAATATATCCGTCAGGGATAAGTACAAAGGTTCTCATGCCTGCTTTTGCCCCATATGCTGCGGCTGAAGCTGAAGTATTACCCGTAGAAGCGCAAATTATTGCCCCAGATCCTGCTTCTTTTGCCTTTGATACTGCCATTGTCATGCCGCGATCTTTAAAGCTTCCTGTCGGGTTACAGCCTTCAAATTTAAGATAAATTTCTGCGTCCAGCCCGATTTTTTTAGCTAAGTTTTCAGCTTTGATAAGTGGTGTATTACCTTCATTTAAAGTCACTATCGGTGTAGAATCACTTACGGGTAAGTATTCTTTGAATGTATTAATTAATCCTTGGTAATATTTTTTTTCTGTCATCATATTTTTATCCTCTATACTTGAACTCTTATCAAGCTGTTTACTTTATTTATAAATTTATCTTTTTCAAAAGCTTCAACTGCTCTTCGCATATTTTTTTCCATTGCTAATTCTGTAATTACGGTAATATTAGCTGTATTATCTTCATCAACACCGCGTTGGACAATACTTTGCAAGCTAATGTCATTTTCTGCACAAATCTTTCCGATAGTACCGATGACACCTTTATTATTTTTAGCATTTATTGACAGATAATATTTATTAACTGTATCTTTTATATTTATTGAATTTGCACAGCCTACATGTCTGCATCGCATCATCGGAAGCAGATAATCCGTTTTACCGAGTTCGGCTGATATTGATAAAATATCGCCAACCACAGAGCTTGCTGTCGGAAATTCTCCAGCTCCTGGACCTGAAAGAGTTATATCCCCTATCGGGTGACCGCTTAGTGATACGGCATTTGTTACATAATCAATATGAGCCAAAGTTGATGTTTTATGCACCAGCATCGGGTGAACTCTTACATCTGCATTATCGTTTTCATCAATCGTCGCTGATGCTATCAATTTTATTTTATAGCCTAAATCATTTGCTGCTTTCATATCTTGGGCTCTTATTTTTGTAATACCCTCGCGGTAGACATTATCAAATTTTACTCGTTTTTTGAAAGCAATAGTCGCAAGTGTTGTAATTTTGTATGCTGCATCATAACCTTCTACATCTCCTGTCGGATCTGTTTCTGCATAGCCCAAATCCTGTGCTTCTTTTAAGACATCTGCGTATGAAGCCCCTTGGGTATCCATTTTTGTCAAAATATAATTTGTTGTACCGTTTAGTATTGCCTCTATTTTATTAATTTTATTACCTGCCATAATCGTTTTTATTGGCATAATCAAAGGTATTCCACCTGCTATTGCTGCTTCATACAATACTACTTTATTATGTTCTTCTGCATAGTTAAATAATTCTTCGCCATGTTTTGCCAGAAGTTCTTTATTCGCGGTAACTATATGCTTGCCGTTTTTAATTGCTCGTTTTATCAAGTCAAATGCCGGCTGCACACCGCCTATTAATTCACAGACAATATCCACACTCGGATCATCTACAACAGCATAGCTGTCATCTGTGAGTATTGAGTTATCAAAGTTGTCAATATTTCGCGGTTTATTAATATTTTTCACCGCGATTTTAACTACTTCTATATCTTTAAATTGCTGTAATGTTTTATAAACACCAGTACCTACGGTCCCTAGACCAATTAACCCTATTTTAATTTTATTCTTTTCCATATAAAGAGTTTATCATAAAAAATATTTTAGGCAAAATCATTTCAGTTATTTAGTTTAGCCATTGCATACAAAGATTTAAAAATTTTTCACGTTCCCCAATAAAAATATCCTCGGCATGAATCCCGTTTTCAAACAATTCAAAAGACTTTTTACAAGCCGCTTTTTGATATAATTTTTCTGTATGCCAAGGACAGACAGTTACGTCTTTTGCTCCTGCGATGAATAGTGTTGGTACTTTTATTTGGTCTACTATATCCACAGGGCGAATTTTTTTATGAATTATAAGCGACGGTCGTATCGAAATCCACCTTTTCGGCTCAAATTTTTTAAACGTTGGAATCCAAGCGTTAGGGTGCCACATTTTATTTTCTATTTTATTGAAATCCGATGGAGGAGATACGGCTATTATTTTATCTACATTACCTTTTATTGCCCCGTAAATCAGCACCATTGCTCCGCCTAAAGAAAATCCCATTAAATATACCTGACGGTAATATTTTTTTGCATACTTTACAACTGCATCTAAGTCTAATATTTCTTTTGAGGTGAATGTAAAGTATCCGTCACTTTCGCCATGTCCTCTAAAGTCCATTGAAATTACATCAAATCGTGCGGACAAAGAGTCTGCTAATTGTGAAAAAGCATTACTGTCTTTAGTCATAAACCAGCCAGGACATATTATTACAACTGAATCATGCCCGGTTCTGTAATAATTGAAAGCTATTTTGACGTCATCTTCCGTTTTTGTAAAAAATCTCTCCATTAATTACATTATGGTATATATTTTCAGAAAATCAATTCCTAATTTTTTAATACCCTTTTAATTTTTGCTATGTATTTTAGAATTAACTTTTTCAGGCTGAATTTGTATTCTTCTGGTATTTCAATTTTCTTGCTACTTACAAATAAATCAGTCTTAGGCTTTTGATCAAAAATACTTTCTTCTGAAAATAATTTCTTTTCTTTTTCTTCTTCATTTTTTCCGCGTTGCATATAACCGAGGTTACCGCCGCCACCATCGTTGTTCATGTTTGCAGCTTCTCTGATTACAGGCTTTACGCTCAGTACATTTGCATCGAAACTCATAACATTTTTCCTTTTTATTTTTCCCTATATATATAAAGTATTTTTCATGAAGAAATGTTACAATTTTCAAAATGATTGTTACAAATTTTAATATCCTGTTATTTCAGCTTCCTTACATACTTTAAGATATTAAATAGTGTGTATTCAATTCTGTCTTTAAATGTTTTAACTTTTAGTAATGTTACTCCACAAAAACGATATCTTGTAAAGTCTATTGGAAAATGATCTAAGTTTATATTGTTTGCTTCTAGATAATTCATCATTTTGTCACGGGTATAGCAATCATCTTTAATTAGTTTTTCTGTTTTTGTTTTAACTATAGAATTAGGGTTCGTTCAATAATTGTAATAAACATCTGGGACTGTGACTAAACTATTTAATTTTATTAAGCTCTCACAAGTAAAAAGACGATCCTCAAATAAAACCTTGGGCTCAAATTGTATATTATACTTTTTTAGTTCACTCAGTTTATATATTTTATTCCCGACATAGCATTTTTCTGGCACATCACAAAGTTTAAACTTTGCATCATTGTCTTTAATACATTCTTCTTTATCAAATTTTAAATGATATCTCCATTTATAGTTTCTTACTCTTTTTATACCACAGGCTGCAATATCGGCATCATACTTTTTGGCAGCCAAATATAATTTTTCTAAAAAATCTTTATCTATCCAATCATCTGAATCTACAAAGCTTACATATTCTCCTTGTGCAACTTCAAGTCCAGTATTTCGTGCAACAGATACACCTGAATTTTGTTGTTTTATAACTTTTATTCTAGAATCTTTGTTTTTATATTCTTCAAGTATTTTTTCACAATTATCAGGAGATCCATCATTTACACATATTATTTCAATATTTGTTAGTGTTTGACTTGTAATACTATCAAAACATTTACGCAAAAATTTTTCTACTTTATATACTGGAACGATTACGCTTACTTTCATATTTTGATAACCCATTTTTATTTATAATTTACAACTTTTAACTTTATATGAACTTTAACACTGATTGCGTTTTAAAACCTATTTCAAAAAGATCTCTCTTTCTTATCGCTGAAGTAATATCAGGATAATAATCAGGGGTATTGGGTGTCAGCATAAATTCTACAATATTGTTTTCATCATCATAGTTTAGTGAAATTTTCTTTATTAGAGATAAATGTGCTCTGTCAAGTCCGTCTGCTAAACGTAAAATTCCTGCAAGACGTTTTATCATTTTTCTTTCTTTTTTATCTAAGTCACAATATATTTCATGCTTTTCTTTATCAGGCAAACTGCCTCTATGAAACCGACAAATACAAGCAATGTATTCAATTTCTTTTAACGTAAAGCCTGAAATACCATGTTCCAATACCATATTCTGACTGTGTTTATTATGACTTTTACTATCATGATAGTAGCCTATATCGTGCAAAATCGCTGCATTTTCCAACAGTTTTCGATATTTTTCAGGCATCTCACATACCTTGTCTGACACCTCATCAAATATCATCATTGCTATTCTTCTTACTTCTTGCGAATGTGATGAGTCATTCGAAAACTTTTTTAATAATTCCTCTGCTGTTAATTTCATACAAAAACATTAGCAAAAAAATCGGAATATTTCAATTTTTTATGCTATAATGATTTAGTGTGAGGTTATTGGTATGGATAGTATGAGGGAAAATAATTTTGATTTGTCACCTGAATTACTTGATGAAATTCAAGCTAATATTGAGGAAATTATCAAAGGCTTTCCGATCTCAGAATGCAATAAAATAGACGTTATTAAAAAAATTAATTTTATGTATTCTCATACAAAATATATGTCTGTTACTGATCCTTTAACAGGATTGTACAATAGACGTCATTTTGAAAATACCATTGAACGTGAATTTTTAAGAGCTCAAAGATATAAAAGTGATTTAAGTATTGCTCTTTTCGATATTGATTTTTTCAAAAAAATTAATGATACTTACGGACACCTTTGCGGGGATTATATATTGAAAGAGCTTGCATATCTTACTTTGGAAAACTTCAGAAAAACTGATATGGTATTTAGGTATGGCGGTGAAGAATTCGTTATAATCCTCACTGAAACCCCGATGGAAAAGGCTTTGATACCACTAGAGCGATTGAGAAAGACAATTGAGGATTATCCTTTCTTTTACGATGAAAATAATATCAAAATTACAATAAGCATTGGCGTAGAAAGTTTCAATGAAAAAACTTTAACTCTTGAAAACATCTTAAATAATGCAGACAAAGCTTTATATATCGCAAAAAACGAAGGCAGAAACCATATAGTTACAAGTTCTTCTATTTAGATTGAATCTATTTTATAGTTTTTCGGATAAAAAAATATCCCCTTTAAGTTTACATATTTATAAAGGGAATATTTTTTAAGTTATAAAATAAAATTTATTTTTGAATTTGCAAATAAGTTATCCAAGCCGATAATACGTGCTGTACATTATCAATTCTTATTACACTCGCTTTTTGGTCATCTTTTTTGAAACGCCAGTAAGCACTTGTCGGGATTCCCCCCTGCATAGTGCCATCTTTTACTTGATATCTGCTTAGAAATTCAGTGCCTAAGGCAAGTGAATTTAATATTTTTTCCTTCAAAACTTCATCATCAGTACAATAATATATCGCTACTAGACCTTCCATTATTGTACCTATACTGCAAGGTCTTATGTTGTCCTGAAAACTACCTGCAAATACATCTTTTTTATCAGTAATTTGTTTGTATAAAATTGAATTTGCCATTTGTTCTGCATGCTTTTGCAAAATAACTTTTTCTTCAGGTGTCAGGGTATTATCTGGAGTTTCAAAAAGTTTTTTTGTAGCAAGCATTGCCCAGTGATCAAATGGAACTTTAGAGCCACTATCTTTTCTTAGTTCTGCAAGATATAAAAGTGTTTTTTTAGCTGTTTTTACCCATTTTTTCTGCGGATCAACATCATTCAGGTATAAAAGTCCCAATGCAGCTTCGCCCGGATAGTACAAGGAAATAAATGTCTTATCCTTTTCGTAAGTATCTACGTAATATTTTGAATAAAAACTTCCATCAGGTTTTTGCATATAAATTATGAAATCTCCAAGACCTCTCAGTATTTTTATATCAATTTTACCTTCAGGATAAAGATTGGAAAGTCCTATTAATCCGAGTCCTGCACCGCCAAGTTTTGCTTGTCTTGAATTGAGTTTTTCCTCTTTCATATCTGATACTACAGCGTACATGCCAGGCTGAATTTCTTTTACATATCTTTTAATAAAATAATCTGAGGCGAGATACCTTTTTTCTTTCAATGTAAAATTATTTAAATATTTTTCGCACAAATACATAGAATATAATGTCCCCGCATGTCTTAGAGCATTATAGCGAATATTACCATACTTTACATCAGGATCCACATTTGCATTATATACAAATCTTCCGTTTTCTTTAGTGCTTTTTGATAAATACCCAATTGCAAGCAATATTGAATTGTCTAAATTTGTATCAATATTTTCAGCATAAGCCGGCGGCTTTTTAAAAAACAAATATATCATTGTAATTAATGTTAAAGTAATAAAAGCAATTATTAGAGCTGATGATTTCATATTTCCTTTTCCTTTTTTATTCTAGACTTTTTGGATATTATAACATATTTTTTCAACGCTGTCTTAATTTTAAAATCGCACTGTGGCGATTGGTTGTCGCATTTTCTTTTCGGTATGAAAAGAATAAATTATTATTACACACAGTACAATAAGGACAGACATCAATCTTTTCTACACCTGCCTCATTAAACTGCCTTTTATTAATTTCTTTTAAATCTACAAATAACTCACCGTTTCTTTGCTCAAATACCCCTTCTCTATCCTTGATTGTTGAAATAAGTTTATTTAATACATCTTCCCCGACATTATAGCAACAGAATGATATTGCAGGACCGATTAGTACTTTTATATCTTTCGGATTTGAGGAAAAATCTTTTACCATTTTTTCTACCGTTTTT